>NZ_JBWMAW010000007.1:0-195513 GCF_056521395.1 Rhodoferax sp. LS1R11 | reverse complement strand
AGGCCCTGACAACAGGCCCCAGGGGCCACAAAATAGGGCGATTGACGCTTCGTTTTCAAGAAATCGCACTGTCATCAGCCTCGGCTGGCGTTTTGACGGCACTTGTTCAGCGTAGCCTTAGGCGCCAGAACCGCATGGAGAGCAAACACTGTCGCGACTGTCGCAAAAGCTTTCCGCTCACGCGCGAATTCTTCGGCAATACGCCAAGTGGCGGCTTCCGTCACCAATGCCGCGCCTGCATGCGGGCGCACGTCGGCGCATACAGCAAGGAAAACAAGACGGGCGTGGTAGCCCGAGCGAACCTGCGCAAGGAACGTGAACTTCGCGCCGGAGGCGCTGGCTATACCGAGGCAGATGTCGCCCGTATTCGTACCCTACTCTCAGATCGGTGTGCGTACTGCGACCTACCTCTGGCCAAACGCGGGCATGTTGATCACAAGACCCCCATCGCTCAGGGCGGGCGAAACGAAGCAGCTAACCTCACGCTCTGCTGTGAGCCGTGCAATCTTGCAAAGCACGCCAAGAACGTTACGCAGTTCCTCCAGTGGCGCGCCGAGCGCGGCCTGAACACCCGAACCCCCCGAGTGGTGTAACGTGCCTCCTAACCCTTCTCTCGAAGGAATGCCAAAAAACAGCGCCTTTTGGCCCCCCTCATATCAAACGTAAGAGGTAAACGTAGTATCGAAACTGGAAATCTGCCTTGAACGCATCAACCATCAACCGCTACCGAGGCGACTTTGTCGCCTGGACGGGTGGGTGCGGATTCATCGGCGAAGGCGGGGGCGCTCCGATTTCGCCTCACTCTCACTACGCAATACAGCTAGTAATTGGTGCACCGACAGGACTGCGCGTTCAGTTCGGCCGGCGCGCCCAGTGGCAATCTTGCCCGGCAGCGCTGGTCCCATCGCGAGCGACGCACAGCATTGACGTCAATGACTGCGAATGGAACGCTGTTCTGTTCATTGAGCCGGAGACGCTAGAAGGCAAGGCGCTCTCCTCTAGACTGCAAGGCGGGCTTGAGGTTCTCGATGCTGATTTAGTTGCGGCGGGCGTCAAGCGCCTATACAGGGCTTGGCGCACTGAGAGGAGCTACGACGCGGTCAAAGCCGCTTGCCTTCAACTCGTGCAGGACATTTCGCGCACTACCTGGCGCGAGCCATCAGACCCGCGCGTATTGGCGGCCATTGAATACATCCGCCAGAGGGTTGACCAAACCGTCTTGCTGTCCGAGGTTGCTGAAGCAGCGAACCTCTCTCCGGGGCGATTCCGTCACCTCTTCGTGGAAGAGACCGGCATGCCCTTGCGGACGTACCTATTGTGGCGACGGCTCTTGCATGTCTGGACGCTTTTGATGCAAGGCGAGACACTGTCGACCGCAGCCCATGCTGCCGGGTTCGCGGACTCGGCGCACCTGTCCAGGACGGCACGGTCGATGTTTGGCCTCGCCCCCTCCGCCCTGCAGATGAACGGCCCTCTCAGTGCCTGCTCGCGAATGCCGCAGCATCACTTGGGCTGATTTACTGGGCCAGTTAGCGTACCCAGGAACGCGGCCAAGTCTTTGACGTCGTCGGCGGAGAGTTGGATAGTTTGCCGCTGCGCGTGCTTTTCCCCGGGCTGCGCCAGTTCGCTGTGGCCGATCACGGCTTTGGGCGAGGCCGCGTAATGCTGCACGACCTGCTCGAGGGTGGCGAACTGGCCGGCGTGCATGTACGGAGGCCTGGCCGCAACGTTGCGCAAGCTTGGGGTGCGGAACGCGGCGAGCTGACCAGGATCGTTCGTCGACAGAAACTGTAGTTCACCGCATTGCTCCGGTTTGGCGTCGCTGTAGCGACTCAGGCAATTGAATTCATCCTTCAGGAGCTTCTTGAGCCCATCGGCCCGTCCACGGTCAGGGTTGGCCGGGTCGATAGGTGAAACGCCGGTGTTATGGAATGCATGGTCCGTGAGAAGTGGTCCGTTGTGGCAGGTCACGCACTGCCCCTTGGTCAGGAAGAGGCGCAATCCCCGAACTTCCTGCCCGGTGAGTGCCACTTGGCCTCGCCCGTCGCCAGTGACAGTTGCTTGGGCGTACTGATCGAAACGCGACTCGCCATAGAAAACCAGCCGTTCATAGGCAGCGATTGCCTTGCCCATGTTCGCGAAGACTCGATTGACGCTGTCACGGGTGGCCGGTGCAAGCGCGGCCCAGGCGGCGCGTTCGGCTTCCGTTCCGTTTGGAGACATCAGGCACTGCGCCGAACACCTTGCCGTACGGGTCCTTGTACTGCGCCAGCACTAGCTTGACGAAACGGGCACGATTACCACCGTGCTCTGCCGCGTCTTCAAGCGGTCCGAGAGCCTGTGACCAGGCGCTGTCCTTGCGCCCGTCCCAAAACAGGAAGGGGGAGTGCGCGGCACCCATGACTGGCATAGTCCGACGCTTGCCGGTTCCGATTCCTTTGCCGAACTGACGCCCATCTTCGAACTGGTTGTTGGCCGCGTGGCAGCTGACGCAAGCAACCTGGCCATTTTTGCTGAGCCGGGTGTCATTGAAGAGTGCACGCCCCAACGTGGCCGCTTCGGTGCGCTGCTCGTATGCGTTCGAAGCGTCAGTAGGCCGTTTGCCAGCCTCTTTCAGGCGCATCGAGGCGATGGTGGTCACTTCCTGAGCTGACCACTGGTCCTGCAGCGGCACCTGCTTTAAATCCTGCGCGGCCAAACCAGTGGCGGCAAGAGCAGCAGCCGCCGCCGTAAGCCAGATGACGCGCCTGTTCATGGAACGCTCACTGCCGCAACGGCCGGGTTGTCAATCATCGTGTTGAAGGTGACCTTGTCCACACCCTGAGGGCCCTGGATGGTTAACTTCAACTCCCACCAGCCCGTCATGCTGAACTTCATCCCGTCGAGCGCGTAGGTGCCGTCTTCAATCTCGCGAGTCACGCGAGGTTGAGTCGGCAGCCCGTGACCATGCTGAGGCATACCGCCGTCGACCAGAAACTTTGCACCATGCACCGGCGTGCCCTGTGTCGTGGCCAGTTTCACCTTCCAACTGTGCATCTGGTTGATAGCGGGCGCCTGAGCAGGCGGCACCAGTGCCACACGGTAAACGTCCGAAACCGAATTCTTATCCAGTGAAAGGTCCAGGTCCTTAGGCTGCGAGACACAACCGGTCATGATGATGGCGAACGCAGCCAGGGCTGCCGCTGCGGTGAGCTTGCCCAGCATGATGTTTGGGGGTGCAGGTGTGTTGGCGACTCGAGCAGCGTCGAGCGCTTGTTGCAGGTCCTTCGGAACAGGCATGCGCCGGAACGCACTGACGTCAGCGCCGCCAGTGTTGCCTTCGGGCAGGAGCCCAGGGGCCGTGAAGATGGCGGCCGCCACCGACCGCCAGAGTTGCCCCCAGGCTTCTCCGTGCAGGTTGTTGCGTAGCGCAAACCGGAACATGCGCAAGTGCACGCCCACATGCTCAATGGTTGTCGCTTGACCCAGCACATGTGCTCGCTCCAGGTGCTGGAAGGACGTGTAGAAGTGCCCGCAGGCTTCTGCTGCTTCGGCCGCAGCGAATGCTGTAGCAACACTGGGCTTGATGCGAATTGGGAAGGTGGTCACAAGGTACTCCAAAGGTTGGTTTCGATGCACTTGATTCTTCCTGCTTCCAGCCCTTTGGGCTTGAACGAAGGGGCTGTTTTGGCAGCCCTTTTATTCAAGTCGAAGGCTCCCCCTGCAGGCGAGGGAGCGTCCTGATCTAATAACTTCGTACACACAGATAGGTGGAAATCACCTGGGTAATAAAAGTGACGAAATCAAAACGAAGAGTCTTCGACGCGAGCTTCAAGCTGCAAGTCGTTGAAATGATCCGCTCCGAAGGCCTGAGCGATCCGACCGACACTGAAAGCACTGCCCGCGCCGTGCTGGCAGGCGACGCGAGAGGCCATCCCAAGACCCACCATGGCCTGGCAGCGGCCATGCGAATCGTCAGCGTGGCACGCCGAAGCGCTGTCAAGGCCCGGACCCAGGCCATCAACCAGCTGCGCGCCTTGCTTGTCAGCGCACCAGACTGCATCCAATGCGTTCGAGCAGAAATCGGCAATTAATCAACCTATCGGTGTGTGCGAAAAAACTTGATCAGGACTCATCAATTGCCGACCTGGCTCAATCAACGCTAAATTAACTATCAATTTAATAGCTACTACCGAACGTCCCGCCTGGGCTAGTGGCCTATTTGGCACCTAACAGTCCACACCCCCGCAAAATCAGCGACACCACATGCTCGGTGGCGCGGGCGTGGTCTGGGGCACCCCAGGCGGGGCGGTCCAGCACGGCGCACACCTGCACGTCAAAGTCGGCATAGGTTTGGGTGGCGGCCCAGATGGTGAAGAACAGGTGCACCGGGTCCACCGGCGCCATGCGTCCGGCGCTGACCCAGCCCTGGATGACGGCGGCTTTCGCCCGCACGGTGTCGCGCAGTTCGGTGGCGAGCAGGGCCTTGACCACGGGGCAGCACCAGCTCGGATGTACAACAGTTACCCATGATATTAGCGGCCGTCAAGACTGGACTATCCCCGCTCGCGCGGGGGAACCGATGTGCCACTTTACGAAGCGTCCTTGCGCAGCGGACTATCCCCGCTCGCGCGGGGGAACCTACACGCCGTCAGGGGTTGGCCCGAATAGCAGGGGACTATCCCCGCTCGCGCGGGGGAACCGTAGAAGGGGTCATTGGGACTCTTGGCGCCGCGGGACCATCCCCGCTCGCGCGGGGGAACCGCCGTATCGACCGGCGAAATCCAGTAGGTGAAGGGACTATCCCCGCTCGCGCGGGGGAACCACGACGCCGCCTCCGCCTACGCCGCCCGCTTAAGGACTATCCCCGCTCGCGCGGGGGAACCTGTATTCCGACCCTGCACTCATTCGCAAGCACGGGACTATCCCCGCTCGCGCGGGGGAACCTCGAGTAGAGACATCCGGCCCCCTGCTTACATGGGACTATCCCCGCTCGCGCGGGGGAACCTGGGTTTTGATCCAGTTGCGAAGCTGGGGGATGGGACTATCCCCGCTCGCGCGGGGGAACCTGGCGCGTGAGAAGGTAGAGCGTGACCGGGTGGGGACTATCCCCGCTCGCGCGGGGGAACCCCTCAAATCCTCCCGAACCCGGCGTAGGGCCAGGGACTATCCCCGCTCGCGCGGGGGAACCCATTCGGCGAATCCAGGAACACCACTTCGAGCGGGACTATCCCCGCTCGCGCGGGGGAACCTACTTAATGTGTGGCTGGAGGACACGAGTCGAGGGACTATCCCCGCTCGCGCGGGGGAACCGATTGCATGGACATACTTCCGACGCTGGAGAGGGGACTATCCCCGCTCGCGCGGGGGAACCGCACAGACCCATCGGCAGGCTCCGCAATATCCGGGACTATCCCCGCTCGCGCGGGGGAACCTCTGGGGCTCAAAAAATAGCATTTTTGGCTGAAGGGACTATCCCCGCTCGCGCGGGGGAACCTAAGGGTTTACCGTAGGGTTACGCTGTGGTCAGGGACTATCCCCGCTCGCGCGGGGGAACCTTTCTGACTTTTGGACTTCTTCGGTTTTCGTGGGGACTATCCCCGCTCGCGCGGGGGAACCTCAAGCCCGGATTTTTCAAGAATGAATTACTCGGGACTATCCCCGCTCGCGCGGGGGAACCACCGCCTCGCGGGCCGCGTCGTGGAGATTTCAGGGACTATCCCCGCTCGCGCGGGGGAACCGGCAGTTCCGGGCCTTTCAGCGCCAGGGATATGGGACTATCCCCGCTCGCGCGGGGGAACCTCCCAGCGCTACAGCAAGGCCCGCATCCTGCCGGGACTATCCCCGCTCGCGCGGGGGAACCGACCTGGGATGCTGCGGGCAATCGCACTGGGGGGGACTATCCCCGCTCGCGCGGGGGAACCAAGCTGATGGACGGCGAGATGGACGCCGATGAGGGACTATCCCCGCTCGCGCGGGGGAACCTGGTCAAAGCCAGCCAATCGGCGCGCGTGCTGGGGACTATCCCCGCTCGCGCGGGGGAACCGCATGCCGGCGTCGGCGGTGCGGCGTCGAGGACGGACTATCCCCGCTCGCGCGGGGGAACCTGGGGGGCTTGTGCCCTTACCCTTTTTTGGTGGGGACTATCCCCGCTCGCGCGGGGGAACCAGCCTGATCCGCGTCGTGGATCGTGGACAAAGGGGACTATCCCCGCTCGCGCGGGGGAACCACTTACGGAAATCTTAAAACGATTGCATCCATGGGACTATCCCCGCTCGCGCGGGGGAACCAACCAGCATCTGTATAGCCCAGCTTGAATGCGGGGACTATCCCCGCTCGCGCGGGGGAACCGCAATTGCACTGGTCAATTCGACCGTCCGAAGGGGACTATCCCCGCTCGCGCGGGGGAACCCCTGTTGCTTGGTCAAGATCGTGCGCAGGTACGGGACTATCCCCGCTCGCGCGGGGGAACCCGGAATTCTCTCAGTCGAGGCACTTACTCGGGGGGACTATCCCCGCTCGCGCGGGGGAACCGGCGAGCGCGTTTGCTGATTGCGGGCTGGTGGGGGACTATCCCCGCTCGCGCGGGGGAACCTTGCCAGTCGTTACAAGCTGCGCATACTGTGCGGGACTATCCCCGCTCGCGCGGGGGAACCATCAATGGATTGAGGTAGAGCGCCGACACATAGGGACTATCCCCGCTCGCGCGGGGGAACCTTTTCCGGCATCTAAAGCAAGTTTGGCTAGGAGGGACTATCCCCGCTCGCGCGGGGGAACCGACACAATCACTAGGCTAGGTATGGACAGCTGGGGACTATCCCCGCTCGCGCGGGGGAACCAAGCATCGTACGCAAAGCAGGGCACAATCCACGGGACTATCCCCGCTCGCGCGGGGGAACCTGCGCAAAGCAATTTTTACTTCAACGCAAGTGGGGACTATCCCCGCTCGCGCGGGGGAACCATGCCGTCTCACGTGCTGATCCCACCCTTGCAGGGACTATCCCCGCTCGCGCGGGGGAACCGCACGCGCAACACATGAATCCTGGGTGGGTTTGGGACTATCCCCGCTCGCGCGGGGGAACCATCTCGCGTAGGTGCTGAATTCCTGTTCAAGGGGGACTATCCCCGCTCGCGCGGGGGAACCGCGTAGTAGCTGAGTCTTTGAACTCCAACCAAGGGACTATCCCCGCTCGCGCGGGGGAACCTCGATGTACGCAGCGACTGCCAAGTGATCTGTGGGACTATCCCCGCTCGCGCGGGGGAACCCATCTTGCTGCATGTACCGGCTAAGCCTGCTTGGGACTATCCCCGCTCGCGCGGGGGAACCTGGGCGCTGCTCGATGCACCGACGCAAGCAAAGGGACTATCCCCGCTCGCGCGGGGGAACCTCTTGTACACGCACTATGGCACCAGTGCGCTTGGGACTATCCCCGCTCGCGCGGGGGAACCACGACGAGAACTGATCGGCTGCTGAAAAGTTGGGGACTATCCCCGCTCGCGCGGGGGAACCGTCTGAAAATCAATTTAGTAATTTGATGGAGGGGGACTATCCCCGCTCGCGCGGGGGAACCGCAAGCAGAAGTCTGGCGAATCAAAGTGTAGAGGGACTATCCCCGCTCGCGCGGGGGAACCGGCTGGGCTTATGGGCTTGGCATCTTTGTTGGGGGACTATCCCCGCTCGCGCGGGGGAACCATAGAAGGTCGGATAGCATCCATTCGCCCAAAGGGACTATCCCCGCTCGCGCGGGGGAACCAGTTAACGGGAGTCAAAACCTAGGGTCCGCTAGGGACTATCCCCGCTCGCGCGGGGGAACCAAACCAACATCATCGGCAACCACATTGCACTCGGGACTATCCCCGCTCGCGCGGGGGAACCGCAGACACGGGGCTTGGCAAATCCCGCATGGAGGGACTATCCCCGCTCGCGCGGGGGAACCTCTTACATCTAACTCGTTGATGTGTAAGAGAAAACAGTGAAATCGACTCTAAATTTTAAAGAACATTTGCAGCTTTGCTGCGACGGGTTAACCACATTCCGTCCATTTCCACCAATTCGCGTGATGGCGTCCCAAGGTGAGCAAGCCCAACTCCACCGACTTCATTCAAGTCACGCCAAACCATCACCAAACTGCCTCTAGGCTCTTGCCCATGCCAGTCGGAAACAACATCCCATGTGCGTTCGCGAACGCCCTTGTTCATCCGCGGTGCGACAAACACATTGGGCGCAATTTCCAACATCACCGAGGCCAAAAAACCATGAAAGCGGTCAACCACATCACGCGTCACTATCATCACCAGCGCCATTGACTTCCTCCATGCGTAGTACCTGCTTGATCTTGTCAATCATCGACGGGATGACCTGCTGCTTGCGAAAGACTTGGGCCGCCTCCCAACGGACCAAACGATCCACAGTATCTTCCGCACCTTTGGACACTTGTCGGGCAGCAGTAAAGGCTATTTGCAGCGTAATTGCTTCACGATAAAGATCAGCAATGTCAAGCACAAAGGATTGCCCCGAATCTTCATGAATAAAACCCAACGGCGGCAATGCCGCCAGCGACTGCACAGCAATGGCGGCTGCCGCTTGCACGGCAGTAGCCGCGTGGTTTAACGCCTGATTGGGAATATCAGCGGCCATGGGATTAGCACGGTCATAGTGGCGCCCATTCCATTCAATTTCATGCTTGTCGGCCATCAGCTTGTACATGACCTTGACGCGAGAACCCTCAATGCCACGAAGCGTATCCAACTCACGATGTGGCAATACTTCACCCAAGCGAAGTGCATACATATGGCGCGCCACACTAATGCGGCGACGCGGATTGCCCCACAACTCGGCCTGACGCCTGGCAACGTCAGAGCGATCCGGCATCAAAGGCGGCGCAGTGTAGGTACGCACGCCATCCACACCAACAGCGGCCATCAACGTGCCGTGGCGGGCAAGCAAGCGCAAGGCATCATGCGTGACGCTACTGCCCGGTCCCAGCAAAATCATGGATACTGACTGATGCGGGATTTGATCAATTGTCGGTGTCAACGAGTTGCTGCCGCGCATGAAATGCAAGCAGCCGTCGATGACGCACAGCTCACCCCGCTCCAGCCAGAGCAATCCATGGCGGTCAGCGTGCGGAAAGCGGGCCGTTTCAAGCCCCAGACGTCCTTTAAGCATCTTTACGGCTCCGCCACATCAACCACGAGCCGAACGCAGCAAAAGCAGCCCGAAGCCAAAAGCCCGATGCCGCCCAACCCCGCGGGCAAGTAGTTCAGCAAAGGCGTGCGGGTCCGTTACGCATAGTTGCCCCGTCAACACGGCATCCGGCCCGCTGACAAGGCGGCTGTGACGCGCATCATCAGCGCTGTTTTTCTGGCTTTTCCGTGTCACACCCAGCTGCTGATAACGGGTAACGCTGGCTTCAACCAGTTCCGCGCCACCTTGCCGCGCCAACAGATCACGCAGCCACTGCACATAAACCTCGCTACGATCCAACTCACTGCCCTGCGTCTTTTCAATTGCAGCCAAAAATGCATCGCGTTCCCGACCCGTTTTTCCCTCGCGGATGATGGGGCGCACGCGCATTTCAAACCCAAGCACATGCCCCGCCGCCCACTGCGTGGGGAAAGGTCGCACGCTCATGCCGGCATGGTGGAGTGTCTGACCCAGACCCAGTGCAGCCGCCACATCGGGGTCAGCTAGAGCAATGTGTTGTGCCAATTCGCCGGCATTCAGACGGGTGTAGGCCAGCAGGCCTTGCTCGGTATCGAGATAACGAAACGGCTTCGGCGCATGTTCACCAAAGGCAGCGTGCAACAGCGCATGAAGTGCATAGCCCAGGTCGCCCTGCGAATCCAGCAAGCGATGGCGCGCGGCCCACGCTGCCAGCCGTTGCGGATCGGGCTGAGTGTGCAGCAAATAAAGAGACTCAAAACTCATGACATATTCCCTGCATTTTTAATGAGCCCTTCACGCACCGGGCGCCAACCGCCGTGTACGCCGCTGGTCCAGTTACGTTCATCACAAACATCCACCACACGGTCGCCGGGTAGTTGGCCTTCGCCATCGGGCCATTGCGCACGCAAGCCACGCGCCGCGTCGGCAAGCGGCGCAAGTTGCAGGGCATGCAAGATGGAGTCAGCATCAATCCAACCGGCCACCAAACGCCCAACGGGCAGACAGGGTTTTCGACCGATAAAAAGGGGGCGCTGGGGCCGATCCAACGCTTGGGCCACTTCGTCCAAAGTGGGGGACTCGTCGGCGGGCTCCAGTCGCAGAGCGAGCAAGGCAATGAGGTCGGCGTGGTAGTCACGGTAACGCAAATGAGGGCTGTCATAAGACGCTGCCCCGCCTCTACGCTCTTCCACTGCGCCCCATGTCGTCCAGGCTTTGTCAGCGGCACCCAGTTGAGCGGTTTGGAAATCGGCTAATCGTGAACCCGGCGCCTCCAGCCGTGCCCCCATGCGCAACCGCTCCTGCAACCGGTTGTGCAGCGCGTCATCGCCCCGATCCCAACCCAAGGCGTTGGCAATGAGCCCCGTCACCATGGAGAGCGCCGGAAAATCACGAATCACACCAAAGTTATCAATGGTTTCACCGCCAAACGCAATGAGCGGGGATGAAAGCCTGATCAGCAAATGGCGCGGCATCTTAGGCTGCCTGTGTTGGCGCGGCGCCTTGAGTGATGTAGTCCTGCACCCAGGTCGCCAAGTCGTTCAAGGACAAGCGTTGCGCATTGGGCACGGCCACTTTGTCCAAGGCCAAAAAGCGGCGATCCAGCGTGGCACCGTAAGCCTCATCCAGCTTGCCAATCTCATCCACCAACATTTGCACAGCGGCTTCGCGAATGGCGGGCTGGTTCAGTGGCAAGGCATTTTGAAAAGCGCCTGCCAGGCTGCGCGGCTGCCAGTCGCCCACCTCCACCAGCAAAAACTTGGCCCACTCAAACGGTGCGGTAGAGCCGCGCTTGGCACCGGGGCTGACGGTGGCAATCAAGTGCAGCAAATGCTGCACCACACGGCCAGCCAATTCGCGCTTCTCGGCGGGCAAAGTGTCCCAGTCTTTGGCCTTCTCGCCTTCCAGATTGGCGATCAGTTGCGGCACATCGACCACCACGTAACCGTAGTACAGACCGGAGGCCAGTTCGGTGTCAAAGATACCGGCGGAACCTTGCTCGCCCGCTTCACGCAATAAATCGTCGACCACGGTGAAGTAATCGTTCTCAACCTGCGCCTCATGAACGGTAAAAGCGTGTGCCACATACACGGCGGCATCGCGGCTGGCCAATACGTCAGACGTGACCATGCGACCGAACAGGGCGGACTCCAAACCGCTGCCGTGTTTCAAGGCCTCAATGTTTTTCTTCTCGTCTTTCAGAAATTTGGCAATGGCCGTTTTTAATGCTTTTGCTTCGATGTTCTCCTGCGCCAACTCGGCACAGCGTTTGACGAGATAGTCAATTTCAGCGTAGCCCATCAACACGGCTTGCCCTGTTTCAAGTGCTTCTTTGCCTTTTGATTCTTTGCCGCCCTTGTCCAAAAGTCCCGCATCACGCAGGCCTTCGCCAGCCGATTGCGCCAGCGCCTCAGACAAGCCCGCCTCAATCAACTTTTTCCGGATCAAGTCCAGTGTCACCCTGGATCGCACGGCCATGGGCACCCCAAGATTTGCCAGCGCGAAATGGTCATCTGCCATGCGCCAATGGCGCTTCAAACACTGGGACGAAATGCGTGTGCGAATCGCATCGCCATAAGGTAGGCGTTTGGCCAGACCCGCGTCATCGCGGTTGAGCAGCGCGCCGGGGTAGTTATGCAGGGTGTGGATTTGGATAAAACGGGGCAGATTCATGAAAACTCCTTGAGTGTTTGTTCGTTATGACTTGGATTCGGCACGGGCCAGCGCTGAAAAATAAGGGCCTGAAATTTGGAGACGTAGCTCCTCGGCCTTGGCTTGATGATTGCGCTGGCTGCTACTTTCTATAAGCACCAACTCGCCCAACTCGCGCCAGTTGGGTGCCACGCCTTTGCTCGCTAAAAGGCGCAATACGCGGGGTAACAACTGCGTGAAGGCATCACCCCGCGAAGTGAGCAATTTGGTGACGCGTGATTCAGACACCCCGGCATGTGCCAACTGCTTGCCCAGCTTTTGTTTCCCGTCATGCCCAGCCAGCGCCATGCCATGCGCAATCAAAGCCCAACGTGGCCAAGTGTCGGCGTGCCATTGCTCGGGAGATAGGCCTGCGGCCAGCAGCGCGCGTGCCAACGCCGCCAACTGGTGGGGTTGAAGCGCTTCAGGCTGAAGCCGGGCCAGTGCGGCGCGTTCGCAAGAACCCGCCCGCTGGATATGAGCCGCCAACGCACCAAATGGCTCGCGGTAAATCGGTGCATCCACTGACGAAACATGTTCGTTCGGGGTAGGGTCAAACGTGGTCACTGGTTTCCTCCTGTCGTTTCATAGTTTGTTGTCGGTAGTAACTGGCAAGCTCGGGCATTGGTGATTTGTCACTGCGAAGGCCGCCGTGAAAGCGCGATAAAGCGGCAGATTGGGCGCGGTATTTTTGGACGCCATTGCGCGGCCCGGCATTGAAGGCAATTTTCAAAATGACTTCAGCGCGTCCCGCCAAGCCCAACATCCATTGCAAACGTTGTGCAGTTGGGTCTGCGGCTTCAATTTCTTCGTTGAGGTCGTCAAAAAAACGGGCGTCTTCAGCGGTCTCAAACGGCTCAGAAAACTTGCTGGCCTTGGTCTTGTTTCCGTCGCTGCTATCACCTGACTTGCCACTGGCAAAAAGAACCGCCAAAGCCACCCACAGTAGCTTGCGCACCTCACCAATGATGGCAATGCGTTGGGTCGACAGTCGCGCCAAGGGCGCTTTCTGGTTGCTCATCAGAAGGCCCCGCACCTTGGGTGAAATCGGCACAAGGCGCTCGTGATAGCCCTCTGTTTTTCCTTGTCCACGCGTGATGCCTTGAGCAATCAAAACCAGACTCTTTTCGTTGGCCGCTTGGGCCAAATTGTGTGCAACAGGGGCTTGGAACTTGCCGCCGAACATCAACTCAGAAACCAGTTTGTAGTTAAAGCCGTTAGAGGTGATCGTGAGCGCCTTGCCACCTTCCACGTCAATCGGCGTCCAGGCGTCACCCGTCAATCCGTTCAACTCCTTCGCCGCAATGCGCGCCGCTTTGCTACCCGTGCCAATCGATGTGATCACCTCGCCCACTGTCTGCAAGCGAATGCGGCGACAAATTTCGATATAAAAAGGATCAAGGCTTGAAAACGAAAGACAACCAAGGCCGTCCCACGGGGCGAGCCAGACCAGCGCCACGCCGTCTGCACCCTGCAACCCGCGCTCTTCAACCGTCCGCTCACGCTGGGCAAGCAAAGCTATGATGTCTCGTGTCCAGCGCGCACCGTGCAGCCCAACAGCAGCTACGCCGACGCCTGGCCTGCTCGCATAGCCACGATTCATGCGTGAAATGCCGTAATTGCCAGCGCCTAAAAAGCCCTCTTGGGTTTGCAGGCTCAACAAGGCAAATAGCCAGTCTTCTGGCTGTGAACGGCGGGCACGGCTGCCTTTGACATCATGATTTTTGGAGGTCACCAGCATGTCAATTTCATCGGCTGCGAAGGCCTCAGATTTCCATTCAGCAGTGCTTCCCCCAACAACGGCCGCCTGTAGTAGTGCTGGCCGATTCGGCGGCGACACCAAGCACCAGGCGGCACTGTCCGGGTCATCGGGCGTGAGTGCGAGCAACGCATCGCGCCACTCATCAGCAGTGTCAAACGCCGCAGTTCGCTCTGCCTTGTGCAGCGCAATGGCGGCCAACTGCACCAGAAAAGCGTGCCACGGATGGCGCTGATGCGGCCGCAAGGCGGGGTAATCGCGTACCTCGTCAGCGGCGAGGGCCACGAACAGTTGCGGCAAGCTGGCAAAAACGGTGCAGCCATCACCTGCACGACGGTAGCGAATGAGCGGTTCTGTCAGCAATGAAAACTGTAATTCCGGGGCAATCGTCATATGGGTTCTCCCTGTGTTTGTTTTGTTGTGTCATGGGTCTTCAAGCGTTCCAGACCAAAACGGTTGTAGCGATAACGTGTGGCGCCCAAGGTGAACTCAAAACCTGCGTGATCTGGCAATGCGGCAATGTCGGTAGGCAACGCATCAGGGCTGACGCCTGTCGGAATTTGGTGATGGCGCAGCGCCAATTGCTTGACCTCCTGCAGAAAGGGGCCGGGCTGTGGTGGGTCAAACGTCACAAGCCGATCAGCAGCGCCAAGACGGGTCGCAATTTTTTGATCACTGTCGGGAAAAGTGACATCGCCAAACGCATCGTCGTAAGGCAAGGTATGTAGGTGACCAATCCCTTTTCGTGCGCTGGTATCACCTTCAATGGCCTGGCCAAGTTTTAGCCAGTCGCCTCCCAGTTCTTTCTCAATTGCCAGTAGCGCTTGCGGGTGCGTCGCGTGTTCGACCAACACGCGATTGTCGGCAGGTATCTGGCGGCTTGGCTGCGCTTCAATCAAACGCTTCGTGGCCTCGATCATGCGCAGGTCGGCATATACGCCGCCACCATCATGAAAGCGCCCCAAGCCGTTGCGGGCGCGCTTGAGCATGGGGGTGAGGTCGTGGCCTGCCGGTGTCAGCACCCAGGCACGCGGCTGGCGATAACCGTCAGGTCTTTCTGCGTCGGGTCGTGCATGGCGGTGCAAACGGCCTATGCGCTGGAGCAGCACGTCCATGGGGCACAAGTCGGTAATGAGCAAGTCGGCGTCAATGTCCAAACTTTGCTCCAGTGTTTGCGTGCCAATGATGACACGGCCCTCAAAGTCTTTTCGCTGTTTGCCCAATTGCGTTTCCACCGCTTGGTCAAGCAAGGGGCGGTCTTGTCGGCTGTAACGGCTGTGGTGGACGGTGCTGACGCCGTTGACTTTGAACAGCCAGTTGCCGCCTTGCGCCAGGGCCAGTTGCTCCAGTGCTCTCAAAGTGGCAACGGCTGCTGGTACGGTATTGCGCACCACCAATACGCGCGCCCCTTGCGCCGCAGCATCTGCGGCCAGCGTGGCGATACGCACCGGGTCATCCATCGCGTCCAGTGTTTTCCAGTGAACCGTTTTGTGTTGCGGGTTGCCTGCGACTTGTTGCAAGTGAACGCTAGACGCATTGCGGGAGCTGACGGCGGGGTAGGGAACAGCGCAGGCATCGGTCAACGAGGGCTGAATGACCTTCTTTTGATGCCCAATGTTGAGATAACGCGTGCGCGCCGTGGCGCCAAGAGTGGCGGAAAGCAGCATGGCTTGCCCACCTGTTTTGATGTGTGCCTGGAGCAATTTTTCCAATAGTACCGTCATGTAGGCGTCGGAGGCGTGAACCTCGTCCACCACCAGCAGGCTACGCGACAGCAGAGCGTGGCGCATGTGGGCATGCCGCACTTTGAGCGCGCCGAGCAAGGCCTGGTCGATCGTGCCCACGGCGATGGTGGCGGCCAAAAATCGTTTGGGCGATTCGGCCACCCAGCGCTGATGCGCTTTCTCGTCAGCGGGATGGTCTGGCCACTGAACTTTGAAATCTGGCAGGCTGATTTTTTCTTGCTCGTCCGCCGCTTCATAGCCCGGCAATGCACGCACAACCACGGGAGCATCGAGCGGCCAGAGGTGTTTTACCAAATCAAAAACTCGCTTGTACAGCTGCGATGCAGCGACGCGGGTGGGCAACGCAAAGTACAAGCTGTCGACCTCGCCCTTCTGAAACAGCTGAACAAAGCGCCACAACGCGGCCTCTGTTTTGCCACTACCAGTTTCTGCCTCCAGCACCACGATATTGCCCAATGACAAGTCGGCAGCGGCCAATTGCATGGGGCGGGCCTCGGCCACACCGAATGCGGCGCTGAAAACCGGCGGCTGGCTGCGCAACTCATTGCGCCAGGTGTTGACATCCAGGCCAATGGTGTTGACTGCGTAAGTGGCACGCCCTGGGGCTGTCTGGATTCGCTTTTCGCCGGGAACGGCGTATGGGAAAAATCTCTCACGCGTGTCAGACCCTAGCCAGTCAGCCAACTGAACCAGTCCTGCGAACAGATGCGCGAACGCTGGCTGGTCCGGTAACGCTCGATGACACTCGGCGAAGGCCAGCGGATAACTTTGTTTCAGACGCTCACCCATGCTTGCCATGGCGGCTGCAGGGTCGTACAGCACCGCCCCGTTTTTATCCAGCACAGGCGTCCAGATGTATTCCTTTTGTTTTGCAGGCTCTTCCCCAAGCGGACGGCCATGGTGGCTGATGCTCGCTTGCAGCAACTGACCGACGGCATCCTCACCCCAAGCCACGATTTCTGCAATGGGTAATCCAGCCGCATAGTGTTCAGCGTTGGTCACTCGCCCTGCAATCAATTCCCAGCCTTCCGGGCCATGTCCAAAGGGTGCGGTGGGCCAGTTTCCAGGCGGATGCTCAGGCAACCGCCATCGCCTTGATTGAAACCCGGCATTGGCTTTGCCAACATCATGCAAAAAGACCAGCACGGCGAGTCGCTGCAAGTCTAAATCTTCAAGTTTTCTACCGGCTGTGAGCTCCAGTGAACGGCGAACGGCAGCACATTGCGCCAGAGCCAGAAAGCACGCGGCGACGTCAGTCATGTGGTCCAGCAAAGGATGCATGCCCGTCAACTGCCCAGATTTGTCGCGCGAGAGCTTGCCCCACGCGACGAATGGCGTGGCATCAGATATGAGGACTGCCGTCGTATGACGGACTCGATTTAGTTTCATTGACAAGCCAAGTGGAAGGAGCATTCAGAACTGCCGCCACTGCTTTAGCTGTGTCAACATGAGTCAAGACATTCTGTCCCCCACCCCTGCTCACGTCTATCACCCAAATGGGGGATTCTCATCAGTTGATGACTTGGCTCAATCAACGCTATATTTACTATCAATTAAATAGCTACTCCCGCACGTCCCACCTGGGCCAGAGGCCTATTTGATACCTAACAGCCCACACCCCCGCAAAATCAGCGACACCACATGCTCGGTGGCGCGGGCGTGGTCTGGGGCGCCCCATGAGGGGCGATCCAGCACCGCGCACACCTGCACATCAAAGTCGGCGTAGGTTTGCGTGGCGGCCCAGATGGTGAAAAACAGGTGCACCGGGTCCACCGGCGCCATGCGCCCGGCGCTGATCCAGCCCTGGATCACGGCAGCCTTTGCCCGCACGGTGTCGCGCAGTTCCGTGGCGAGCAGGGCCTTGACCACGGGGGCGCCGTGCAGCAGTTCGTTGGCAAACACTTTGGAGGCAAAGGGCCGCTGCACCGACAGGGCCATCTTGTCGCGGATGTAGCGTTCTATCGCGACTTGGGGGTCGGCCCCGGGCGTGATGCCGTGGGTGGGCAGCAGCCAGTCTTCCAGCGTGCGCGCCAGCACCGTGCGGTACAGCTCCTGCTTGCTGCCAAAGTAATAGTGCAAATTGGCCTTGGGCAGGCCCGAGGCCTCGGCAATGGCGGCCATGGTGGCGCCCGCAAAACCGGCCCCGGCAAAAATGCGTTCGGCGGCCGTCAAGATCAAGGCTTCATTGGCCTGGCGAATCTGGCCTTTGGCGGTGTCGTCGGCCGCATCGGCCGGTTTGCTGGTGGAGAGTGGAATCATCATGTGAATAAAAAAGGGGCCCTATCCCCGTGTGCCCGCCTGCGCGCGGACAAGGCCCCCGATCTTGAGAAGCCAATGGCTTACTTGGCGGCGGCTTCCCACACGGCGTGCGAGTACGCGGCTTTGCCCGGGTCTTTCTTGATCACGGGGGAACTGCCCGCGGCCAGCAAGACCTTGACGGTGCGCTCATACGCGGCGGGCTCCAGGTAGCCGATCTTGGCCGTCCCGGCGTTGGTGATGAGCTTGGCCACGTTTTCCATCTGGCGTTTTTGCACCTTCTCGGAGGCGCTACCCGACATGTCGGCCGCCACCACGATCTTGGCGGCTTCCGCGGGGTTCTTCACCGCGTCGTTCCAGCCCTTGAAGGTGGCTTTGAGGAACTTGCCCATGCGTGCCACAAAGGCGGGGTCTTTGAGTTTGGACTCCAGCACGTACAGGCCGTCTTCGAGCGATGCCACACCTTCTTTTTCATAGAAGAAGGTGACCAAATCGCTCTCCTTGATGCCCGCGTCTACCACCTGCCAGTACTCGTTGTAGATCATGGTCGAGATACACGCAGCCTGGTTTTGCAGCAAGGGGTCGACGTTGAAACCCTGCTTGAGGATCTTGATGTCGGTGTCCTTGTAGCCAAGCTTGGCCATCCAGTTCAGGAACGGGTATTCGTTGCCGCCGTACCAGACGCCCAGGGTCTTGCCCTTGAAGTCTTTGGGGCTGGTCACGCCGCTGGACTTCTTGCAGGTCAGCATCAGGCCCGACTGGTTGAACACCTGCGCGATGTTGACCAGTGGCACACCGGCTTCACGCGCGGCCAGCGCATCGGGCATCCAGTTCACCACCACATCGGCTTGGTTACCGGCAATGACCTGCACTGGCGAGATGTCGGGGCCACCGGGTTTGATGGTCACATCCAGCCCCGCGTCTTTGTAATAACCCTTGCTTTGCGCCACGTAATAGCCCGCAAACTGGGCCTGCGGCAGCCACTTGAGCTGCACGGTGACCTTGTCCGCCGCGTGGGCGTGGACGCCGACGGTCGCACCACACACGGCCAGCACCGCAGCCAGCAGGCTGTTGGTGATTTTGGAAGAACGAATCATGGGGATAGCTCCTTGGGTTAAAGAAAAGAAACGGTCGTCAACTCTCACGCACCGACGGGTGCCAGAACGCGGCGCGCCGCTCCAGCGCCACCAGCACGGCGTAGGCCACAGAACCGGTGACGGCGGCCACCACGATGGCGCCCCACACCAGCGGCATGTTCATGCGCGCGGCTTCGGTTGAAATACGAAAGCCCAGGCCTTGCGTGGGCGAGCCAAAAAATTCGGCCACGATGGCGCCGATCAGGGCCAGCGTGGCATTGACCTTGAGCGCGCCAAACATGAAAGGCAGCGCGGCGGGCAGGCGCAGCGCCAGCAGGGTGCGGCTGTAGCTGGCGGCATAGCTGTACATCAGCTCACGCTCCAGCTTGCCCGAGGCCTTGAGCCCGGCCAGGGTGGACACCAGCATGGGAAAAAAGGTCATGAGCACCACCACGGCCGCCTTGGAGGGCCACTCGAACCCAAACCACATGACCGCAATCGGCGCCACCGCCACCAGCGGGATGGTGCTGGTGAGCGATGCCAGCGGCAGCAAACCGCGTTGCAAAAAGGGCAGCCGGTCAATGGCCACCGCCACGGCAAACCCGAGGCCCGAGCCCACGGCCCAGCCGATCAACACCGCCTTGAGTACGGTCTGCACAAAGTCACCCCATAGCGTGGGCCAGTGGCTGGCCAGGGACTGCACGATCAGGCTCGGCGGCGGCAACAGCACGCGGGGCACCTCCAAGGCCACCACCAGCAGCTGCCAGAAATAGAGCACCCACACGCCAAACAAGGCAGCAGTCAGCAGGCCGTACACCCGCGCACCATCCAGCGCCGCCATGCGCCGGATGGACTGCACGGCCAGCACCGCCAGCGCCACCGTGGCGAGCCAGAACAAGGGGCTGGGCGGCGCCTCGCCAGCAGCGGCAGGTAGTTGCATCAGCGCCGCGCCCGCCGCCAGGCCCGCCAGCACCAGCCCGAGGGTCATGGACGTCGCGCGCTTCATGGCTGACTCCTGTGGCGCAGTGCCAACCGTTCGACAAGGGCTACCACGCTAGTGAGCGCCAACCCCAGCATGGCCGACATCACCAGCGCCGACCAGATTTGCACCGTGTTGCCGTAGTAGGAACCGGTCAGCAGGCGCGCACCCAGGCCCGCCACGGCACCCGTGGGCAGCTCGGCCAACATGGCGCCCACCAGCCCGGCCGCAATGCCCACCCGCAGCGCAGGAAACAAAAACGGCAGGGCCGCAGGCAGGCGCAGCAGCCACAAAGCCTGCCAGCGCGACGCGGCGTAGGTGTGCATCATCTCGGTCTCGATGCGCTGCGGCGAGCGCAGCCCCTGCACCATGGCGACCGTGACCGGGAAGAAGCACAGGTACATGGCAATCACCGCCTTGGGCGCCACACCGGCAAACCCCAGGCTGCCCAAAATCACCAGCACGATGGGCGCAATGGCCAGCACCGGCACGGTTTGCGACGCCACGATCCAGGGCAGCAAAGCCCGGTCCAGCGTGCGCGAATGAACAATGCACACCGACAGCACCAGCCCCAGCGCGGTGCCCATCACAAAGCCCCACAACGTGGACTCCGCCGTGACGGCGACATGAAACAACAGGTTGCGCGGGGAGTCCAGTGGCCAGTCCACCAGGCTGGACCACAAGTCCAGCGCAACCTGGTGCGGCGCGGGCATGAGCGGCCGCTCCATGGACATGGTGGCGCCCAGCAGGTCGCGCCAGGTCCAGGCGGTGTCTTGCGGCAACACGCGCTCGATCGCGCCCGGGGCGTTGAGCCACCAGGCCAGACCGTACCAGAGCAGCAGCACCGCCACCAGCATGACCAGCACCGGCACGCCTTGCCGCTGGAACCGCGCCAGGCCGAGCGGGAACGACAAAGCTTCAGTCATGGTGGCCATCAGCCAGGGCCTCGCGCACGGCGTGCGCCACTTCAATGAACGCGGGGGTGTCGCGCAGCCCCAGATAACGCGCATCGGGCAGAGGTGAATCGATCACCCGCGCGATGCGGCCCGGGCGCGGCGACATCACCACAATGCGGGTGGCCAGGTACACGGCTTCGGAAATGGAGTGGGTGACAAACACCACCGTGCGCCGCTCGCGCTGCCACAGTTGCTGCAACTGCTCGTTGAGCCGGTCGCGCGTGATCTCGTCCAGCGCCCCAAAAGGCTCGTCCATCATCAAAATCTTCGGTTCGAACGACAGGGCGCGGGCAATCGACACCCGCTGCTGCATGCCGCCGGACAACTGCCAGGGGTACTTGCCCTCAAAACCGGTCAGCCCCACCCGCGCCAGTTGCTCCAGCGCGATGGCCTTGCTCTCGGCTTTGGAGCGACCCTGTATCTGCAAGGGCAAGGTGACATTGCCCAGCACGGTGCGCCACGGGAACAGCGCGGGCGCCTGAAACACATAGCCGTAGGCGCGCGCCAGGCGGGCCTCATGCGGCGTCACGCCGTTGACCAGCACCTGACCGGCGCTGATTTTCTCCAGGTCGGCAATCACGCGCATGAGGGTGGTCTTGCCGCAGCCCGAGGGGCCGATCAGCGCCACAAACTCGCCCTCTGTAATCTCCAGGTCGATGTCACTGAGGGCATGCACCGGCGAATCGGCCGTCTGGTAAATAACGCTGGCGTTGCGGACTTCAACCGCCAGCCGCGTACGGGCCTGGACAGCCGCAGAGGGCGATGACGACGGTGCAGAATATTTCATTGACACGCGATAAGTAGGGTGGACCGCACCACGACAGGGCGTCAAGTCCAGGAAGCTAACCAATTGGTCAACTTATTCTACCGACGCATGCCAGTTTCGTGCCAGCAATCTCGTCAGGGTTTGTACCCTGTCGGCCCTCTAGACAATCGCCCGGTTGGCGGCGAAACGCTGCTCCATCTCGCGGCGCATCTGCTTGCGCACTTCAGCGGCGGCATGGCGGCGCCGTTCCAGATCGGTGGTGGGCGTCCAGGGCGTCACGGGAATGGGCTTGCGGTCATCGCCCACGGCCACCATCGTGAAGAAGCAGCTGTTGACGTGGCGCACCTCACGGGTGCGAATGTTCTCCGCAATCACCTTGATGCCGATCTCCATCGACGAGGTGCCCGTGTGGTTGACGGCAGCCAGAAACGTCACCAGCTCGCCCACGTGGATGGGCTGGCGGAACATGACCTGGTCCACCGTGAGCGTGACCACGTAGCGCCCGGCATAACGGCTGGCGCAGGCGTAGGCCACCTGGTCGAGCAGCTTGAGGATGGTGCCGCCGTGGACGTTGCCGGAGAAGTTGGCCGTGTCGGGGGTCATCAACACCGTCATGGAGAGTTGGTGTGCGGGGAGATCCATCAACAGGCCTTCGCAAAATTCGGTTTTTTCATCCGGCGACTGTACTAAAGATTGACCGGCCGGTTCAACGGTCCAGCGCCGGGCGCTTGGGGTTGAACTGCCAGCCGGGCATCAGGTACTGCATGGCCGCCGCGTCATCCCGCGAACCCAGGCCGTGTTGTTTGTAGAGCTGGTGCGCTTTTTCCACTTCGACCATGTCCAGTTCCACCCCCAGGCCGGGCTTCTTGGGCACCTGCACGTGGCCACCCACGATTTGCAGCGGCTCCTTGGTCAGGCGCTGGCCGTCTTGCCAGATCCAGTGCGTGTCAATCGCGGTCACGCGGCCCGGCGCGGCAGCGCCCACCTGGGTGAACATGGCCAGCGACACGTCAAAGTGGTTGTTGGAATGCGAGCCCCAGGTCAGCCCCCAGTCGCGGCAGGTTTGCGCCACGCGCACCGAACCGGCCATGGTCCAGAAATGCGGGTCGGCCAGCGGAATGTCCACCGACTGCAACGAGAGCGCGTGGGTCAGCTGGCGCCAGTCGGTGGCGATCATGTTGGTGGCCGTGGGCAGGCCGGTGGCGCGACGGAACTCGGCCATCACCTCACGGCCGGAAAAGCCGTCTTCGGCACCGCACGGGTCTTCGGCATAGGCCACCACGCCGCGCATGTCACGCATCAGGCGAATGGCGTCCTTGAGCAACCAGCCGCCGTTGGGGTCCAGCGTGACACGGGCTTCAGGAAAGCGCGCGTGCAGGGCCTGGATGGCTTCGACTTCTTCGTCCCCGCGCAGCACGCCGCCTTTGAGCTTGAAGTCGTTGAACCCATAGCGCTCGTGCGCGGCTTCGGCCTGGCGCACGATGGCCTCAGGCGTGAGGGCCACCTCGTGGCGCACGCGCGACCAGGCGTTGTCAGCCCCGGGCTCGCTGTTGTAGGGCAGGTCGGTTTTGGTGCGGTCACCCACGTAGAACAGGTAGCCCAACATCTCCACCGCATCACGCTGCTGGCCTTCGCCCAGCAGCGCGGCCACGGGCACGCCCAGGTGCTGACCCAGCAGGTCGAGCAGTGCGGATTCGATGGCCGTGACGGCGTGGATGGTGGTGCGCAGGTCAAACGTTTGCTGGCCGCGCCCGCCGGAATCCCGGTCGGCAAACTGCTGTTGCACTTGCTGCAGCACGCGCTGGTGCGCGCCAATGGGCTGGCCCACCACCAAAGCGCGGGCGTCCTCCAGCGTCTGGCGAATCTTCTCGCCCCCGGGCACCTCACCCACACCGGTATTGCCCGCGTTGTCGGTGAGGATCAGGATATTGCGCGTGAAAAAGGGACCGTGCGCGCCGCTCAGGTTCATGAGCATGCTGTCGCGGCCCGCAACGGGGATGACGCGCAATTCAGTGATGACGGGGGTGGAGGTGTTCATGAGATGGTCCAGATGGATAGAAAATACCATCGATGGTAGCGCTACCGTTTGGACTGTCAAGTACGTAGTAGCCCCCATGACGAGTCTGTGGTGCAGGGATTACGCACTCCCCCGCTCCACCATCGAAAACCCCACGTCCACCACCTTCTCTTCTACCGCCCGCCCTTCCGCGCAATCGACGATGAACCGGGCCGCCTGACGGCCAATCGCGTTCGCGTCAATGTGCACGGTGGTCAAGGCCGGGTGCAGGTCGGCGGCAAACTCCAGGTCACCGAAGCCGACCACGGCGATCTGGCTCGGCACGGCCAACCCGCGGGCCTGCGCCTCGGTCATGACGCCCAGCGCCAGCAGGTCGGAGCTGCAGAACACGGCGTCCAGATCGGGGTGGGTTTGCAGCAATTCGTTGAGTGCGCGGCGGCCGCTTTTGAGCGTGGTGGGCGCGGGCACGGTGACCAGCGGCACCTCGGGCAGGCCCGCGGCGCGGGCGGCGGCCTGAAACGCCTGGTGGCGGCGGGTGGAGCGTTCGTCGTCACCCGCAATCACGGCGAGGCGACGGCGGCCTTTGGCATACAGAAAATCAAGCACGGCACGGCCGACATCCACATGCGAGAAGCCGACCAGCATGTCCAGCGGCGTGGGCGTGAGGTCCCAGGTTTCGACCACCGGAATGCCGGAGGCCAGCAGGCGCTTGCGGCCCTCGGGCGAATGCATGATGCCGGTGAGCACGATGCCCGCCGGGCGGCGGCCGATGATGGCGTCGAGCAGCGCGTCTTCGCGCGAGTCCACGTAGCCGCTCTGGCCCAGCATGAGCTGGTAGCCGTGTTCGGCCAGGGCCTCGGTGAGGGACTGGATGGTTTGCAGGAACACGGGCCCGGCAATGGTCGGCACCACGGCGGCCACCAGGCGGCTGCGCGTGGAGGCCAGGCCGCCGGCCATGCGATTGGCCACGTAGCCCGTGCTGGCGACGGCGTCCGTCACCTTTTTGAGCACCTCGGCCGAGACCTGTTGGGGCGTGTTCAGGGCACGCGAGGCCGTGATGGGCGCCACCCCGGCGAGCCGGGCGACGTCGTGCAGGGTGACGGCGCCGCTGCCCTTGCGGGCGCGTTTGGCAGGCGGATTCGGGGGAGTCATCCGCGGATTCTAGGCGGCGGCTCCTCGCGCCTCGGCCAGCGTCACATACCAGTCCAGACAGCCCGGGTTGGCCATGGCGTCGCGGTTGACGACCTTCTCGAGGGGCTGGCCCAGCAGCAGCTTCTTGATGGGCAACTCCTGCTTTTTGCCCGAGAGGGTGCGGGGAATCTCCGCCACCTGAAAAATCTCGTTGGGCACAAAGCGCGGCGACAGGGCGGTCTTAATGGCGTCCACCAGTTTGGCGCGCACGGCATCATCCAGCGCCAGGCCTTCGCGCAGCACCACAAAAAGCGGCATGTAGCTTTCGCGCCCCAGGTATTCAAGGTCCACCACCATCGAGTCCAGCACCTCGGGCAGCGCTTCCACCGCGCTGTAGAGTTCGCTGGTGCCCATGCGCAGGCCGTGGCGGTTGATGGTGGCGTCGCTGCGGCCATAGATGATGCAGCCGCCGTGGCGCCCGACCTTGAGCCAGTCGCCATGCCGCCAGACGCCGGGGTACATATCGAAGTAGCTCGACAGGTAACGCTTGTTACCTTCGTCGCCCCAAAAATACAGCGGCATGCTGGGAATGGGCTGGGTGCAGACCAGCTCGCCCACCTCGTCCATCACCGGCAGGCCTTGCTCGCTCCAGGCCTGCACGGCGCAGCCGAGCAGGCGGCATTGCATCTCGCCGGGAACCAGGGGCAACTCGCGGTTGCCACCAATGAACGCCCCGGCAAAGTCGGTGCCGCCCGAGATGTTGCACCACCAGATGTCGTCCCCGCCCTGCCCCGCCGCGCGGCGCAGCTGGCGAAACTGCCCGGTGCCCCAGGTTTGGGCCTCAATGCCCAGGGGCGAGCCGGTGCTGCCGAGCGCGCGAATGCGGGACAGGTCGCCGCAGGTACGCAGGTCCAGTCCGGTCTTCTGGCAGTTGGCAAAAAAAGCGGCGCCCGCGCCAAAAAACGTGACGCGCGTATCGGCGGCAAAGCGCCACAGCGTGGACCAGTCGGGGGCGATCTTGTGACCCGCAGCGTCCACCGTGGGGCCGCCCGGGCTGCCATCAAAAATGCAGCAGGTGGCGCCGCTGAGCAGGCCGCTGAGCTGGGCGTTCCACATCACCCAGCCGGTGGAGCTGTACCAGTGGTAGCGCTCGCCCAGGCTGTTGGGGTGGTAGCTGCAGCCCACGTCGTTGTGCAGGGTCTTGAGGGCCAGTGCCACCACGAGGGTGCCGCCATGGCCGTGCACGATGGGCTTGGGCAGGCCGGTGGTGCCGCTGGAGTAAACAATCCACAGCGGGTGGTCAAACGGCAGCCAAAGTGGTTCAAACGCGGCCGTTTCAGCATCATTTCGGGCTGTAGCCTCCGTCAACAGTGCGGGAGTAGCTATTGTTTGTATAGCAGCCAGATCCAACCCCAGGTTGCTGTGCAGGATCAGGTGCTGCACCGTGGGCAGTGCCGCGCACAGCTCGGCCACCACGGCGGTGCGGTCCAGGTCGCGCCCGCCGTAGGTGACGCCGTCGCAGGCAATCAGCACCTTGGGCTCGATTTGCTTGAAACGGTCCAGCACCGCGTGTGTGCCCATGTCGGGCGCGCAAATGCTCCACACACCGCCGATGCTGACGGTGGCCAGAAAAGCCACCATGGCCTCGGGAATGTTGGGCAGGTAAGCGGCCACCCGGTCGCCGGGCTGCACGCCTTGCGCGCGCAGGTGCAAGGCCAGCGAGGCCACTTGGCGGCGCAGCTCGGGCCAGCTCATCTCGCGGGCCGCCTCGGTGCCCAGGCTTTTTTCATTGTGACTGACGAGGGCCGGACAACCCGCGCTATCGGCCGCGTCGACATGCCGGAACACCTGCTGCGCGTAGTTGACCTGGGCGCCCACAAACCATGTCGTACCGGGCATCGGGGCGCCATCGCACACCACCCGGTGCGGCGTGGGCGACTGCAGGTCAAAGTAGTCCCAGATGCTTTGCCAGTAGGCGTTCAGGTCGGTGGTTGACCAGCGCCACAACGCGTCGTAGGACTCAAACGTGAGGCCGCGGTGTTCACGCAACCAGTCTTGATAGAGGGTGATTTGGGGCACAAAGGGCGCTTGCAAAATGTCCATCCAAGCATGATGGCATGAAGCCCGAACCAGGCGTGACAACCCTGAGACAGCCGCCCTCCTCGCGCTTGTTTATAGTGATTGCCAATCAACTTGTGGAAACCCCATGCGCATCTGGAAAAAACCGATCTCCGTGGCAGAACTCACCGCCATCCACGTCAACACCGCGGGGGAACACCTGGGCCTGGAATTTCTGGAGGTGGGTGACGACTTCATTCGCGCCCGCGTGCCGGTGGACAAACGCACCATCCAACCGTATGGCCTGCTGCACGGCGGCGTGAGCGTGGTGCTGGCAGAAACCCTGGGCTCCTGCGGTGCCGCCTACGCCAGCCCGGAAGGCCACCGCGCCGTGGGGCTGGACATCAACGCCAACCACATCAAGGGCGCGACCAGCGGCTGGGTCACCGGCATCACCCGCCCGGTGCACATCGGCCGCACCACGCAGGTCTGGCAGATTGACCTGCGCAACGACGCGGGCGAGCTCACCTGCGTCTCGCGCATCACGATGGCGGTGCTGGCACCGCGTTAAGAAAAAAATCAGCCTCTAGCCCAGGCAGGACGGGCGCATATAGCTATCAAATAAATAGCGCCTTCCAACCCCTCAATCCGCGTTGGCGCTGGCCAGCCGTTCGCTCTTCCAGTACACGTCGTCCCCCACCGTGCCGTCGGTGCGGTGGCGGTTGAGCACACGGGACAGCACGAACATCAGGTCGGAGAGGCGGTTGAGGTACTGGCGCGGCGTGTCTTTCAACGCTTCTTCATTGCCCAGCGCCACGACCGACCGCTCGGCCCGGCGGGCAATGGTGCGGCACACATGGGCCAAAGAGGCAGCGCGGGTGCCGGCCGGCAGGATGAATTCCTGCAGGCGGGGCAAATGCTCGTTGTGCTCGGCCAGGGCGTCGTCCAGTGCCAGCACGGCTTCGGGCTTGAGCAGCTCGAAGCCGGGAATGGACAACTCGCCGCCCAGGTTGAACAACTGGTGCTGAATCTCGACCAGCAGCGTTCGCACTGGGGCGGGCATGTCCTCACACAGCAGCACACCGATGTTGGAGTTCAGTTCGTCCACCTCGCCCATGGCATGCACACGCAGGCTGTTTTTGGAGACGCGGGTGTTGTCCCCCAGGCCGGTGGTGCCGTTGTCACCCGTGCGCGTGGCAATTTGTGTCAGTCGTTGTCCCATGAGAAGGCTCCTTAGTTGCGGTGATTGTCACGGCATTTTTCACCTGAACCATCTCGGCCACGATGGAGACCGCAATCTCGGCGGGTGTTTTGGCACCCAGCGCCAAGCCCACCGGCCCATGCAATCGGTCCAACTCTTGGGCGCTCAAGCCAAAGTGCTCGGCCAGGCGTTGCTTGCGCACGTCCTGGTTGCGCCGCGAACCCAGGGCGCCGACATAAAACGCATTGGACTGCAAGGCTTCCAGCAAGGCCATGTCATCGAGCTTGGGGTCGTGCGTGAGGGCCACGATGGCGGTGTGGTCGTCGGGCACCATCTCGCGCACGACATCGTCGGGCATGCCTTCAACCCGGCGCACACCCGGCAGCCGGGTCAGACTCGCCTCCAGCGTGACGGCGTATTCGTCACGCGGGTCACACACCAGCACCTCGAAGTCGAGCATGGTGGCCATCTGCGCCACCGCCTGTGACAACTGCCCGGCGCCAATCAACAACAGGCGCCATTTGGGGCCAAACACGGTGCTCAAGGTCGAACCATCAAACTGCAAGGTCTGCCCGCGCACCGCGCTGGCGAGCTGAACTGCGCCACTGACCAGGGTGAGCGTGCGCGCCACCAACTGGTGGTCGGCCGTGCGGGCCAGCAGCTCCTCAAGCCAGGCGGTGTCCCCCAAGGGCTCCTGCACCAGGCGCAAGGTGCCACCGCAGGGCAGGCCAAAGCGGGTGGCTTCATCCTTGGTCACGCCGTAGGTGATCATGGCGGGCTTCTGCAGCGCCGGGCAACCATCGCTCATTTTCAGGAAGGTCGCTTTGGTGCGGGCAATCAAGTCGTCTTCCACACAACCGCCGGACACCGAACCACTCACCACACCGTCGTCGCGCACCGCCAGCAGCGCGCCGGGCGGCCGTGGCGCACTGCCCCAGGTTTGCACCACGGTCACCAGCGTCACCGCATGGCTGGCCTGGCGCCAGGCCAGCGCATCGGCCAACACATTGAGATCCAGACTTTCCATCACGCCCCCTTTTGATTGCCTGCCGCACGGTTGCGCAGGGTAAAGAAACCGCGGTACAGCGCCACGCTCACCACCATGCCCCAGGTCATGCCGACAAACATGCTGCCCAGCATGGCGGGCAAGGAGCTCACGCCCCGCTCCGCCTGCCAGCGCGCCAGCCACAGGGCGCCCGTGGTCATGCCCACCAGCATCCAGCCCGAGCACATCACGTTCTGAAAAAACAGGGAGCACAGGTAGCGCCCGCAATGCGAACGCAGCAGCCGCAAACTGGGGATGGCCAGCAAGCCGCCGACCAGCATGCCCACGTGCATGCCCGGCAAAAACTCGATGTGCAGACGCAGGCTGTCCATGAAGCCGAGCGCGGTCGTCTGCGCGCACAGGCTGTCCAGCCGCGCCGGGCCCGCATTCGCCAGGTCATACAACAGGCCCAGCAGCATGCCGCCAAAACCGAGCGACAACATGACGTGGGGCGGCGACAAACCCGCGCGCTGCGGGCGTATCCAGGCCAGCGCGGCGCAGCCCAAACCGACGGCCACCAGCGACCCGGCGATCAGCATGAACTGCCCGCCCTGCACAGCCGGTGAGGGCTGGCGCAACAACCACAGCGTGACGGCCACCACCGTCACCAACACAATGGGCGTGATGACCGACGAGCCGATGCTGCGGGCGATCCAGTGCGGTTGCGTAGTCATGTTCATCGTTGGAAAAATCATCTGAAAAATGTTATTCGGGTAAACCCGATAGAGACAGAAACATAACCCTGCAATTCATTCAAGCGCCAAACGAAAGCCGCACAAGCCGGGTATTTTTCGATTACAAACCGGAGCAGGCGCCGACTTTAGTTGTCGTTTGCGCGTCGCAACCGGCGCATGAACGAAGCGCGCCTGGGATGCATGAGCATCCGTTTTGATTCACGAGAGTGGTCCATACCGATCGCTCAGAATCGCCACCGGAAAACCAGATGACCAACTGCCCTGTCTCCAAATCCGCCCTGCCTCCGTCAAGCTCCTGGCTCTACCTGCTGGAACGGTTTGACGTCGGTGTGGTCCACCTCAGTCTTGACCTGCAAGTCATCGGCATGAACGACTACGCGCGGCGCAGCCTGCCGGTGGACGAGAAGCTGCCGTTTGGCAAACTGGTGACCGACTTCCACCCGGAGGCGGCCAAGGCCAAGGTGAAGTTTTTGCTGGGGCAAGCCGAGTGCCCGGTCAACAACGCGCCCCCCATGGCGATGATGATCAACATCCCCGAGCGCATGCTGCTCATCAAGGTGTCCAAGATTGGCGACGCGCAAGGCCAGACCACGGGCTACACGCTGGTGTTTTATGACATCACCGAGGTGGTGAGCCAGGAGGCCGATGGCAGCGCCACGCGCAAGACGACCGAGCCCGGCGAAAAGCGATTGCTGCGCAAGATTCCCACCATCAAACAGAACCGCGTGCTGCTGGTGGACGTGCCCAGTGTCTCGTTCATCCGCTCGGAGGGGCACTACACCTGGGTGCACACCAGCCAGGGCTGCCAGTTCTGCAACCTCACCATCGGTGACCTGGAAAGCCGGCTCGACCCGCACCTGTTTTTGCGCGTGCACCGCAGCTACATCGTCAACCTGTCGCATGTGGACGAGATCGTGCGCGACGATGGCCGCATGACGTTGCGCATGATGGGCTCCACCCCGGTGGAGATTCCGGTGTCACGCGCCAGCGCACCGAAACTGCTGGAGCAGTTGGGGTTGACGGATGGGGTGTCGGCCAAAATCTGACGCGGGGGTTGTCCCACGAGGAGGCTAGTCAGGAAGCCTTTTCTCCTTGCTGGCGCGGTCCCGATCCGTTTCCGAAAATTCCAGTGCCATGTCCAGAGTCTCCATGAACTCGTTGAGTTTGATGGGTTTGGTGAGATAGCGGAAGAAGCCTGCGACCAACGCTTTCTCGATATCGCGAGGCATGGCATTGGCACTCAGTGCAAGCACCGGAATGTGCGCCGTAGCAGGATCTTGACGCAGGATGTTGAGCGCCTGGATGCCGTTGATATCCGGCAGATTGATGTCCATCAGGATCACTTGTGGCTGGTGGGAACGGGCCAGCGCGATGCCTCGCGCACCATCCCCCGCACTCAACAAACGCATGTCGGGACGACGCGCAATGAGTTGTGCGACCAGCTCCGTGTTGGCCTGGTTGTCTTCGACATACAGCAGGGTGCGCTGCGTCACGCCATCCCGTGCACAAGATTGAAGAGGCGGACGTGGTTCGTCTGCACCGGCAGCGACATGGGGTGCGTCCGTCAAGGCCAGTTCGAACCAGAACGAACTGCCCACACCGAGGGTGCTCTGCGCACCGATTTCACCCCCCATGAGTTCGACCAGGCGTTTGCTCACCACCAAGCCGATGCCGGTTCCTTCTTCAGGGCCGGTCTCTTGTCCAAGACGATCAAACGGCTGGAACAGTTGTGCTATTTTTTCTGGGGATAAGCCGTCTCCGGTATCTTGCACACTGATGTGCATGCGCTGCGTTGAGGTCGCGCTGCACCTGACGTCAACCGTGCCGCCCACGCGGTTGTACTTGATCGCGTTGGAAAGCAAGTTGATGAAAATTTGCTTAAGCCGAGTCCGGTCGGCATTGACATAACAAGGGGCATCGAAATGCGGGAAGTTCATTCGAATGCCGCTTTTTTGTGCCTGCGGTTCAATCATGGCTTTGCAATCAAGCAACACTTCGGACAGCGATATGGGTTCCAGCGACAGCGACAGCTTGCCGGACTCGATCAATGCAAGATCGAGAATTTCGTTGATCAACTTCAGCAGATACCACCCGGCCCGAAGAATCTGGGCAATGCTGGCCGCTTGACTGGGCGTGGGCGGCGGCGACCCCGACTCCATGAGTTGGGAAAAACCGAGGATTGCATTGAGCGGGGAACGCAACTCATGACTCATGCTGGAGAGGAAATCCGATTTGGCGAGGTTGGCTTTTTCCGCTGCTGCCTTGGCGTTCGCCAACTCGACATTTTTCTCCAGCAGTGCCTGATCGAGCAATAACTGATCTTCTTGAACTTGTTTGCGCACGGTGATGTCACGCAAAATACCCGTGAAGTAACGCTGGGAACCCTGCTGCATCACACTCACCGTCATCTCCAGTGGAAACAGGCTGCCATCCTTGCGCCTGCCCACAACCTCTTGCCCAATGCCAAAGGTTTGCCACATAAAGTTGGCATCGTGCCTGGCGAGACACATCTTGCACCGGTCTCCCACCAGCTCGGGAATCAGCATGCTGAAGTCTTGCCCGACAAGTTCTGCAGTGCAATAGCCAAACAAGCGCTCCATGGCCGGGTTCACTGTCGCGATGTGGCCACCACAGGCGTGGAGGGTAACGATGCCATCCGCCACGGTGTCCAGAATCGTTCTGATCAGCGAGGTACTGTCGAGCTGTGCATCGTCCGGCTTGTGAGCTGTCTTGTCGACACTGCTCAGCAGAAAGCCGATGACGGCGTCCTGCGGGTCCGTCAGCGCCGTGACCGATACCACCAAGGGCAAGCGACTGCCGTCCTTTCGGATGCAGGTCAATTCGTAGATAGTCTCTGCACGACGCAAGGCCTTGAACATCAACGCCTCAAAGCCCGACGCCACCGGGGTTCCGAATTCTCGGCTTATCGCTTCAGCGTGCGTCACCAGTTCCTGCGGGTCGAAAAGGTCGGCCGGGGTGGTCTTGTTCACCAAGTCAGCCGCCACATAACCCAGCATCCGTTGCGCACCGCCGTTAAAGACTTGAATTACCCCTTTGAGGTCGGTGGCGATGGTTGATAAGTGGGTGCTATCGAGAATCGCACTCTGCAAGGAGTTCGTCTTGAACAAGGCCTCTTGTGCCAATCGAAGGGCCGCCATGGCATTCAACCGCTCTTCACGCTTGCGCTGCGCCATGACGGCATCATCCGCAGGAGCGCTATCGTTGCCTGTTGGTGGTATGGCAGATTTTAAAAATTCCACCATCCTACATTTGGGACTTGAAATAATGAAAGGAATGGGCAAACGCGTCCCGGATTTTTTCCATCTTGGCAATATATTCATCTCTGCTTGTCATGATCTTGGTTCCAGGTGGTTAATGAACATCCCAGCCCAGAGGGGCGATGAATTTGACCTTTCACAGATTAAATTCCGCCGCTGCAGATTTCAAATTGAGAATACGCAAAGGCGGCCATGGACCGGTATTGCTGACATCACCTGCGCCATATTCAATTCAGCCCGACTGGCGAAGCCCCTGCGCCCGACAAGTCCAAAGTGGAAAAGTGGTAGTAACGGGTATTCAGGTATCGCGCCACCTCCGCCACATCGTCATCACCCCACCCCAGCCCGAAATAACTTTGCCAGCGGCGTACCTGCGCATGCAGGCTTGTCGGATCGGTCACGGTTTTCTTGTCACGCCAATGAACTTCGGTGCTGTGACAGGCGATGCAATGCGTGGTGTACAACAACTCGCCGCGTGTAGCGTCGCGCATGGGTGGTGTTTGGGCCACTGCGAGATGTCCAAACCAGCAAAGCAGAACGCCGGCGATGGGTTTGAGAAGCATGATGTTCCTTTTCACGTTGTGTCTTTTAAATTATAGGCATCGCCAAGAGGCGCGCACACACACCAACCCGGAACAGACGTAGACTTTTTAATCCCCGCCTGTGGCGACGCTTCGTCATGATCGCGCGACCTTACTTGAGCTCAGATGCTTGCGCTGGCGCCGCTGGCTGACGGACAGCTTTCTGGTGCGCTATTTCGACCTCATCACCGTGTTCGGCAAGCGGTTGATCGGGCTGAACTTGTTCCAGTACGCCCATAGCTTCCAGACCATCGTGTTGCCCGGTGAATCAGCGCGATCACTTACGAAAGACTACCGGGACCAGGGCCGGGCACCTCGTTCGTGCAATTTTTTTGCCATTCATGCAACGGGCACGGCAGTTGATTGGATAGCTTCCCGCGGCGCGTGAGCCGTCGCTAGAGTCCGTTCTCCAAAGGTCATGAGGCCACAAAAAGGAGACAACGTGATTCCACCGGCATTCGACTACGTCGCCCCCCGATCCATCGGCGAGGCCATTTCCCTGCTGTCCAGTTTGGGTGACGACGCCAAGCTGCTGGCAGGCGGCCACAGCCTGCTGCCCATGATGAAGCTGCGCTTTGCGCAGCCCGGCACGCTCATCGACATCAACCGCATCCCCGAGCTGCGCGGCATTCGCGAAGAAGGCGGCTTGATCCGGATCGGCGCCATGACCACCGAGACCGAGCTGATTGAATCGAAGCTGCTGCAGGACCGCCTGCCACTGCTGCCCGAGGCGGCCAAACTGATTGCCGACCCGCAGGTGCGCAACCGCGGCACCCTCGGCGGCGACATCGCCCACGGCGACCCCGGCAACGACCACCCGGCCATTGCCATGGCGCTGGACGCCACCTTTGTGCTGCAGGGGCCCAATGGCGAGCGCCAGGTCAAAGCCGTGGACTTCTTCCACGGCACCTACATGACGGAACTCGCCGACAACGAAATCCTGACCGCCATCCTGATCGCACCGTTTGAGTCAGGCACCGGCTACTGCTACCAGAAGCTCAAACGCAAAACCGGCGACTGGGCCACCGCAGGCGCGGCCGTGGTGCTGCGCATGAGCGGCGGCGTGGTCACGCAAGCCCGCATTGGCCTGACCAACGTGGCACCCACCGCACTGCGGGCGCGCGATGCGGAAGCGGCCTTGATCGGCCAGGCCATCACAACGGCTTCGCTGGACGCCGCCGTCAAGGCCGTGCGGGCGCTGTGCGACCCGGCGGAAGACCTGCGCGGCGACGCCGAATACAAGACCGCCATGGCAGGCGAGATGACCCGTCGCGCCATCCAGGCCGCTGCCGCACGCTGCCGTTAAACCACCCCACAAGGAGACAAAACAATGAGCAAAAAAATGGTGTCGATGACCCTCAACGGTCGCACGGTGGAAGAGGCGGTGGAACCCCGTACCTTGCTGGTGCACTTTCTGCGCGAGAAGATGAACCTGACCGGCGCCCACATTGGCTGCGAGACCAGCCACTGCGGCGCCTGCACGGTCGATGTGGATGGCCAGTCGGTCAAGTCCTGCACGCACCTGGCGGTGCAGTGCGACGGCAGCGAGGTGAAAACGGTGGAAGGCCTGGCCAACGCCGGTGTGCTGCATGCCGTGCAGGAAGGCTTTTACAAGGAGCATGGCCTGCAGTGCGGCTTCTGCACCCCCGGCATGCTGATGCGCGCCTACCGCTTTTTGCAGGACAAGCCCAACCCCACGGAAGAAGAAGTACGCGTGGGCATGGCGGGCAATCTGTGCCGCTGCACGGGCTACCAAAACATCGTCAAGGCCGTGTTGCACGCCGCCCGGACACTCCAGCAACAAGACAAGGTGGCCGCGTAAGCGCCACCCGAGGAGACATGCATGAACGCACCAATGAGTGAGCAGGAAAAAGCCCTGATGATGGACCGCGAAAAGGCCTTGATGGGCCTGGGCGAGTCCCGCCTGCGCAAGGAAGATGCACGCTTCATCCAGGGCAAGGGCCACTATGTGGATGACATCAAGCTGCCCGAGATGCTGCACATGGACATCGTGCGCTCGCCGGTGGCGCATGCCCGCATCGTGCGCATCAACAAGGAAGAAGCGCTGAAGGTACCCGGCGTCATTGCCGTGCTGACCGCCGCCGATTTGAAGCCCCTCAAACTGCACTGGATGCCCACGCTGGCCGGTGACGTGGCCGCCGTGCTGGCCGATGAAAAAGTTCACTTCCAGATGCAGGAAGTGGCGGTGGTGATTGCCACCGACCGCTACGCCGCCGCCGATGGCGTGGAAGCGGTCGAAGTTGAATACGAAGAACTGCCGGTGGTGATTGACCCGTTTGAGGCGCTCAAGCCCGGCGCCCCGGTGATCCGCGAAGACCTGGCGGGCAAGACCGAGGGCGCGCACGGCAAGCGTTACCACCACAACCACATCTTCACCTGGGACGCGGGCGACAAGGCCGCCACGGACGCCGCGTTTGCTGCCGCACCCATCACCGTGACGCAGGACATGCACTACCCGCGCGTGCATCCCTGCCCGCTGGAGACCTGCGGCGCCGTGGCGTCGTTTGACCCGATTCGCGGCGAGCTGACCACCTGGATGACCAGCCAGGCGCCGCACGTGGTGCGCACCGTAGTGTCGATGCTCTCGGGCATTCCGGAGTCCAAGGTGCGCATCATTTCGCCGGACATTGGCGGCGGCTTTGGCAACAAGGTCGGCATCTACCCCGGCTACGTGTGTGCCATCGTGTCGTCCATCGTGCTGGGCAAACCGGTGAAGTGGATTGAGGACCGCATCGAGAATTTGTCGAGCACCGCCTTTGCGCGGGACTACCACATGACCGGCGAACTGGCCGCCACGGCCGACGGCAAGATCCTGGCGCTGCGCACCAACGTGATTGCCGACCACGGCGCGTTTGACGCCTGTGCCGACCCCACCAAGTTTCCGGCCGGCATGTTTCACATCTGCACCGGCAGCTACGACATTGCCAACGCCTACTGCAAGGTAGACGGCGTGTACACCAACAAGGCGCCCGGTGGCGTGTCCTACCGCTGCTCCTTCCGCGTGACCGAAGCGGTGTACCTGGTGGAGCGCATGGTGGATGTGCTGGCACAAAAGCTGGGCATGGACAAGGCCGAGATACGAGCCAAAAACTTCATCAAGCCCGAGCAGTTTCCGTACCGCTCCGCGCTGGGTTTTGACTACGACTCGGGCAACTACCAGACCGCGCTGGACAAGGTGCTCAACGCCGTGGACTACAAGGGCTTGCGCGCCGAACAGGCGCTCAAGCGGGCCGACCCGGACTGCCCCACGCTGATGGGCATTGGCCTGGTGGCCTTTACCGAGGTGGTGGGCGCGGGCCCCAGCAAAATTTGCGACATTCTGGGTGTCGGCATGTTCGACTCCTGCGAAATCCGCGTGCACCCCACGGGCTCGGCCATCGCCCGCATGGGCACGATCTCGCAGGGCCAGGGGCACCAGACCACTTATGCGCAGATCATTGCGACCGAGCTCGGCATTTCGTCGGAAGTGATCCAGATTGAAGAAGGCGACACCCACACGGCGCCTTACGGACTTGGCACCTACGGCTCACGCTCCACACCTGTAGCCGGTGCAGCAGTGGCCATGGCCTCGCGCAAAATCCACGCCAAGGCGAAGAAGATTGCCGCCCATCTGATGGAGGTGAGCGAAGCGGATCTGGAGTGGGAAATCGACCGCTTCAAGGTGCGCGGCAACGACGCCAAGTTCAAGACCATGACCGAGATCGCCTGGGCCGCCTACCACCAACCGCCCGAGGGTCTGGAGCCCGGCCTGGAGGCGGTGCACTATTACGACCCGCCGAACTTCACGTTTCCGTTTGGCATTTACCTGTGCGTGGTGGACATCGACAAGGGCACGGGCGAGACCAAAATCCGCCGCTTCTATGCGCTGGACGACTGCGGCACGCGCATCAACCCGATGATCATCGAAGGCCAGATCCATGGGGGCCTGACCGAGGGCTTTGCGGTGGCCATGGGGCAACTACTGTCGTTTGACAAGCAGGGCAACATCCAAGGCAACACGTTGATGGACTACTTCCTGCCCACCGCGGTGGAAACGCCGAAGTGGGAGACCGACTACACCGTCACCCCCTCCCCGCACCACCCCCTGGGTGCCAAGGGCGTGGCCGAATCGCCGCACGTGGGCAGCATCCCGACCTTCACCAGCGCCATGGTGGACGCGTTTGCCCATCTCGGGGTGACGCACTTCAACATGCCGCACTCGGCCTACCGTGTGTGGCAACAACTCAAAAAAGTTGGCCTCGCCAGCTGACGCAGAAAGAATTCATGGAAGTTGTTTTAGACAAAACCTACCCGGTCGCGGCCGGGCTGGATGCCGGCTGGTCGGTCCTCTCCAACCTGCACGAACTCGCCACCTGCATGCCGGGCGCGCAGATCACCGAGGACATTGACGCCACGCACTACAAGGGCAGCGTGCGAGTGAAGGTGGGGCCTGCGGTGGCCGCCTTTGCCGGCACCATTGAAATCCTCGCGCTGGACCCGGCCACCCGCACCCTGAAGATGATGGGCAAGGGCGCCGACAAAAGCGGCTCGTCGGCATCGATGGAACTCACCGCCCACCTGGTGGCGGCGGACAACGGCCACAGCACGCTGGTGGGCCATGCGGAAGTCATCGTCAACGGCAAGTTTGCACAATTTGGCGGACGCATGATGACCTCGGTGTCCGACATGATCCTGCTGCAGTTTGCGGACGTGTTTTCGCAAAAGGCACAAGCGTTGCAGGCCGCCTCGGCCACGGCGCCTGTGGCGGGCGAAGCCTTGGGCGGCTCACCTGCAGCACCGCCCGTGCGGGCTCCGGTGGTGGCCAAGGAATTCAACGCCTTGGGGCTGGTGTGGGCCCTGATACGCGACTTCTTGGCCAACCTGTTCGGCCGCAAGCCCAGGCACTGAGCATGTTGGCACCTGAGCAGCCCACCCCGGACGGCCTGCGTGAGCGTCTGTTCAAGGCGGGCTACATCGCCGATGAAGACCTCGCCAGCCTGATCTGGATGGGGCTCTCACTGGAGCGGCCCCTCCTGCTTGAAGGGGCCGCTGGTGTCGGCAAGACCGCCGTGGCCAGCGCCTGCGCACGGGCGCTGGGACGCCCCTTACTGCGGCTGCAGTGCTACGAAGGCCTGGACCTGAGCCAGGCCGTGTACGAGTGGAACTACAGCCGCCAGTTGCTGGAAATCCGGCTCGCCGAAGCGGGCCAGGGCGACCGTGCGGCCTTGCGCGACAACCTGTTTTCCGAGGCCTTCCTGCTGGAGCGCCCGCTGCTCAAAGCCATTCGCGCGCCCGAGCCCTGTGTGCTGCTGATTGACGAGATTGACCGGGCCGACGAAGCGTTTGAGGCCTTCCTGCTGGAAATGCTCTCGGAGTACCAGGTGACCGTTCCTGAGATTGGTACGCTGACCGCGCGCAGCAAACCCCTCGTCATCCTCACCAGCAACGGCACGCGCGATTTGTCGGACGCGCTGCGTCGGCGCTGCCTGTTTCACTATGTTGATTTTCCGTCGCTGGCGCGCGAGACGCAGATTGTGCGCACGCTGGTGCCCGAGGCGGCAACGCGGCTGATTGAAGAAGCCGTGGCCTTTGTGCAGCGTCTGCGCAAGGAAGACCTGGACAAGACGCCCGGCGTGGCCGAAACACTGGACTGGGTGCGCGTGCTGTTCAAGCTAGGCCATGGCGAACTACCGGCCGAGACGCAGACACTGATGCCGTCACTGGCCGCCTTGCTCAAAACCCGCAACGACCGCTGGCAGGTGACGGCGGAGCGCGTGGCCAAGCTGACCGCAGGCCCCCGCGTCGGTCAGGATGCGGGCGTGGCGGGCGCCATGAAGTCAGGGCATTGAACCGTGAGCCCCACGCCCGCCACGGCGACCGACCCGCGAGAACGCCTGGGCGAGTTTGCCCACTACCTGCGCGAACACGGCTTCGCATTGGGCTACGCGGAACTGGAACTGATGGCCCGCGCCGCCGCGGCCCTGCCGCTGGCGCAGTGGAGCCGCACCGAAGCCCTGTGGCGCGCCATTGCCTGCGGCGGGCGCACGCAGTGGCGCAAGTACCCGGACCTGCACCAGGCCTTCTGGTTTCCCCACCAGGTCAAGGGCACAAGCAAAAGCTCAGGCCAGACCCGGCGCGCACGCTCCCTGCCTGAACTGGTGCAACAGATGCACAGCGACATGGGCAACGCGCCCCCCACGCAAGCCCGTCCCACCACCGGCATGGCGGACCAGCCCGGCACTGGTGAGGCCGAGGCAGGTGATGGGCCTCAACGTGCCCAGGGCGGCGCCAGCCGCACCGCGCCGCTGGAGCAACGCGACTTTGCCGACTGGCTGCCCGCCGACATGGACCGCTTCGAGCCACTGGTGGAGGCGCTCAAACGCCGCCTGCGCGCTCAGTTGCTGCGGCGCTGGCAAAGCCACCGCGAGAGCGGCGCCATCCATCTGCGGCGCTCCCTGCGGGCGGCACTCGCCACCGGGGGAGAGCTGGTGAAACTGCACCACGTGCGCCGCCAGCGCCGCCAACCGCGGGTGGTGGTGCTGGTGGACGTGAGCCGCTCCATGGAAGTGCACGCCCAGTTCTTTTTGCGGCTGAGCCGCGCGTTTGTCGAGGTCATGGACGCGCGGGTCTTTGTGTTTCACACCCAGCTGGCCGAGGTCACGCCGCTCATGAAGCGGCGCAGCGAGCGGGTGCAGGAAAAAGTCAACGCCGTGACCTTCGGCTTTGGCGGCGGCACACGCATTGCCAGCTGCCTGAGTGAGGCCGTGCACCAGCACCTGGACCGCTCACTCACACGCGGCGACCTGTTCATGGTGTTCAGCGACGGTTATGACACCGACGAGCCCACCGCCCTGGCCGAGGTGCTGGCGCAGGTGCGCGCACGCGGCGCGCGGGTGTGCTGGCTGCACCCCACCGTGCAGGCACCGCAATCAGCGGCCATGGCACTGGCGGCCCCCTTTGTCACGCGGTTCATGCCGGCGCACAATCTGGCGAGCCTCTCCAGGCTGGCCGACTGGCTGGCCTGAGCGCTTGACCATCCACCCCTTCAATCCAACACAAAAGAGCAGGAACAACCACCATGGGATGCTTGATGAAACAGGGCGGCGGGCTCTTTCCCCGCCTCAAAATTGGCGCGGTGGTACTGGCCGCCGGTCAGGGGGTGCGCATGGGCGGCGTGGCCAAGTCGCTGATTCGCCTGCAGGGCGTGCCGCTCATCAACCGCCAGCTGATTGCACTGAGCGGCGCCGGGGTGGACGAGGTGGTGGTCGTCACCGGCCACGCCCGCGAGGCGGTAGAAACACAGGTGCAGGCCTTTCCGGTCACGCTGGCCTACAACCCGGCGTATGCCGACGGCCAGCAGGGCTCGGTGCGCGTGGGTCTGGCGGCACTGAACGGCAAGTTTGATCTGGTCTTTATCGTGCTGGCAGACCAGCCCTTGATTGGCTCGGGCGACTTGACCGAGCTGATTTCCGCCTTCAAGAAACGACCCCGCGGCAACGTGGTAGTGCCCGTGGTGAGCGGCCAGCGCGGCAACCCGATCTTGCTGGACGACGTGGCCCGCGCGCACATACTGGCCAGCGACACCCACCTGGGTTGCCGCCACCTGATCGAGCGCCAGCCCGAACTGGTGTTTGTGCACAAGACCACCAACACCCGCTTTGTGACCGACCTCGACACGCTGGACGACGTGCAGCAACTCGCGCAGCGCACCGGCTGGAAGCTTGAACTGCCCGCGGCTGAAACCACCGCATGACGACGGGCCGTGCTGAGGACGCGTTTCAAACCCATTGGCCCGTGCCCATGGGCCGACACCACTTTGACCGCGCGGTCGAGGTCAACCCCATCCTGGCCCGTGTCTTCAAGGCCCTGCGCGCGACCGATGCGCAGGCGCCCGCAGGCAGCTTCTACGCCAGTGCTGACGACCTGATGCAGCGCGTGGACCTGCCCGAATTCGGCGCCCTGCTCCAGTTCATTGCCGCCTCGTTGCAAACCACGGCGCAACAGGCCAATGCCAGTGTGTGGCCCGGGGGCCGCCACGGCCTGCAACTGGAGTTGACGGGGGTCTGGTTCCAGATTCAGAACGGGGCCTCGTTTCACGACGTGCACACGCACGGCAACTGCTCCTGGTCCGGCGTGTATTACGTGCAGGTGGACCCCACCAAGCAACGCATTAACAACCCGCAGTTTGGTGAACTCAACGGGGCCACGCGCTTTTACAGCCCCATGTTTCCGCTGCTGGGCGGCGCACACATCGACATGGGCAACGCCTGGCTGCAGCAGGCCACGCTGGACGTGGCGCCGCAGGAAGGCGAGCTGGTGCTGTTCCCGGCCTTTCTGCCGCACAAGGCCATGCCTTATGTGGGCGAGCGCGAGCGCATCATCGTGTCCTTCAATGCGCAAATTCGCGCACCGGGCGGGGACCAGCTTTTCAGGTACGCCGGGACATAAGCCAAGCCGTTGTTGATAATGCGTTTCTGACGTTGGAGAACCCCCCATGAACGCACCCATCCCACCCTCGCACCTGGCCCCTGAAATTCACCAGCGCGAGGTGCCCCCCGCCCTGATCGACGCCCTGAAAACCCGCTTTGCCGAGCGCTGCTCCACTGCCCTCGTGGTGCGTGAGCAGCATGGGCGTGACGAGTCGGCCTTTGCCCCCGTGCCACCGCCCAGTGCCGTGGTGTTTGCCGAAAGCACGCAGGACGTGGCCGACGCCGTGAAGCTGGCCAGCGAGTACAGCGTGCCGGTCATTCCCTTTGGCGTGGGCTCGTCGCTGGAGGGCCATTTGCTGGCCGTGCAAGGCGGCATCAGCATCGACGTGAGCCGCATGAACCAGGTGCTCAGCATCAACGCCGAAGACCTGACGGTGACCGTGCAGCCCGGCGTCACCCGCAAGCAGCTCAACGAAGCCGTCAAGTCCACCGGCCTCTTTTTCCCGATTGACCCCGGCGCCGACGCCACCCTGGGCGGCATGAGCGCCACACGCGCCAGCGGCACCAACGCCGTGCGCTACGGCACCATGCGAGAAAACGTGCTGGCGCTGGAAGTGGTCACGGCCAGCGGCGAAGTCATCCGCACCGGCACCCGCGCCAAAAAATCATCCGCCGGTTACGACCTGACACGCCTGATGGTGGGCAGCGAAGGCACGCTGGGCGTGATCACCGAGGTGACCGTCAAGCTCTATCCCCTGCCCGAAGCGATTTCGGCGGCCATCTGCTCGTTCCCCAGCATCGAGGCCGCGGTGCGCACCACCATCCAGATCATCCAGATGGGCATTCCGATTGCGCGCGTGGAGCTGATTGACGGCAACACGGTGCGCATGGTCAACACCTACGCCAAGCTGGGCTTGCGCGAAGAACCGCTGTTGCTGATGGAGTTTCACGGCTCACCGGCGGGCGTCAAGGAGCAGGCCGAAGGGGTGCAGGAGATTGCCTCGGAGTTTGAAGGCAACGCCTTCGAATGGGCCACCACGCCCGAGGAACGCACCCGCCTGTGGACCGCCCGGCACAACGCCTACTTTGCCGCCATCCAGAGCAAACCCGGTTGCCGCGCCATCTCCACCGACACCTGCGTGCCCATCTCCCGCCTGGCCGACTGCCTGCTGGACTCGGTGGCCGAGGCCGACGCCAGCGGCATCCCCTATTTTCTGGTCGGCCACGTGGGCGACGGCAACTTTCACTTCGGTTACCTGATCGACCCCGACAAACCCGAAGAACGCGAGCTGGCCGAGACCCTCAACCACGCCCTGGTTGCCCGCGCCCTGCGCCTGGAAGGCACCTGCAGCGGCGAGCACGGCATTGGCCTGCACAAGATGGACTTTCTGGTGACCGAAGCCGGTGTCGGCGCCGTGGACATGATGCGCACCATCAAACGCGCGCTGGACCCGAAGAACATCATGAACCCGGGGAAGATTTTTACGCTATAGGTTTGATAGCTGCTCTCGCAGGTGAGACGGGGGCTGCAGGCTGATTTTGTATAAATTCCTCGGATTTCGACGACGGACGCAGCAACTGCGTGTCCGTGGCGAGCAACTCGTTAAACAGTTTGGACGCGTAGGGGTTCTTGCGGGACTTGAGTTTGGAAAGATCGTATTCAGCTTTCATGGTTGTCCACCTCGATAGAACGCGCTTTCGCGCTTGGTCGCCTTGCGTGCCGAGATGATGCGAATGGGCGTCACCGTGGTCACTGCCGAGTAAGAACCACGTGCGTGGCAAGTGGCGTGCTTTGGTGCCTGGTGCAGGCGTAGCCCAAAGCAGGAAGATTTATTCCTTCGAAGAGTCTTTCTCCAGCGCCAAGCAGGACCGGCGCAATAGCGATGTGCATCTCGTCGATCAGGCGTTGGCGAAGATATTGTTGAATGACATTGACGCCGCCGCCAACGCGAACATCCTTGCCTTCGGCCGCTTCGCGCGCTCGCGCCAGGGCGGCGGCAATGCCTTCTGTCACGAAGTGGAAGGTTGTTCCTCCTTCCATGACCAGCGGCGCGCGCGCGTAGTGGGTCAGCACGAACACGGGGACGTGATAGACAGGATTCTCGCCCCACCAACCCCGCCAGCTCTCGTCTGGCCAGGGTCCGCGAACCGGCCCGAACATGTTCCTGCCGAGAATCCAAGCCCCCATATTCTGAAAGCCTCGAGCGGCAAAGTCATCATCAACGCCCGTTTCTCCGCCATCGTTACCGAACAAGTTCTTCTGAAACGTTCGGGTGGGCAAGGCCCAGCCATGAAGCGAGGTGCCGCCCACGCCCAGTGGGTTGCTGATGTCCTGGTCTGGGCCAGCGCCGAAACCGTCGAGTGAGATGGTGAAACTTTCTACACGAAGCTTGGACATGGTGTTCCTCGGGGGGTGAGTGACTACGAAAGATGGCCTGTGATTATTCTGGGCCTTCAATTCTCACAAAAGTGGCTTGCACTGGATACGCTGTGCAAATATACAGTTATGAATTTTCCATGAAACCCGGGGAAGATTTTTACGCTATAGTTTTAATAGCTACTCCCGCATGTTGGACGCGGGCTACAGCCCTCAGCAGTACGCCTGCCGCTGGAATTTCAATGCGTCCCGGTCGATGCTGGCCTCCAGCAGCGCCATGTCCGCCGGGCACACGCCCTGCTGCGTGAAATGACGCGCCCACTGCGCCACCGTGCGGGCCACCGCTTGAGTCAGCTCCATCGCACGCGGCCTTTTCAGGCCGAACTCGCTGAGTTCTGACAGGGCATTCTCCAGCGTCGACTCTGCCCCTGCGGCCCCCACGGACAAGGCCTGGTAGCCCAAGTTCTGCAGGCTGGGCACCACATCAAACGCCGGAGCCAGCTCGTAGTAACCGTCAAAGCCCAGGCGCACGCAATGGTTGCGCTCGTGGTCGTCGGTGTTGTCCATGAGGATGTTGAACACCATGCGCCGGAACAGCTCTTCGCGCATCGCCTGCTGCCGGTCGGGATGGCCCAGGCGCAGCAAAATGGTCGCCAGCGCGCTGTAGCTCGCGCGCAGGCCCGCCGCGGCCAGCACCGTTTTGGCGGACAGGCAATGCAAGCGGTAGTCGCCCAGCCGGTCAAACCGCTGGATCGTCAAGGCGTGGCGCACCTTGCGATGGCGCTGCGGCAGCGCAAGCACCGCCGTGGCGGCCACGTTGATGCCGACTATTGCGGCCAGGGTCATGGTGGCGTGCTCGATGAGGGGCGTATCGACCGGGTCATCCAGCTCGCTGAACTTGATCACACAGGCGCCCTCCGGGGTTTGCAGCAGGGCTTTGGGTCGTGCGCCACCCAGCGTCACACCCGGCTGAAGCAATCGCGCCATCTCGGGCGTGATGGGGGCCTGCAACTGGAGATCCTCAATGGCCCGGGCGAGCTGGCCCAGGTCTTTCAGTTCCGGATAAGCGTCCACATAGCGCGGAATGTAGTGCTCAGCAGAGACCGAAATGCCGAGTGCGCCGAAACGGTCATTTCCTGCGAACAGCAGCATTTCCAGAATCGACAGTCGGGCGGGCCGGTCCACGTGGCGAATGATGCGCTCCCCCCAGCGGTCCGGCCGCGCATCGTCCAGCGCACCCGGTGCGCTGCCGCGCTCGCCGGCACTGAACACCTGGCCCGCCATGACCGGCAAATCTTCACTCAAAGGAAAATTCCACCACCCGGGTGCATAGGCAAACGTGGCGCAGTCGCTCACCAATTGAGACAGACCGACCTCGCCAACCAGCGTTGGGTTGGACGGGTCCACGAGTGCCCAGACATACAGCTTGTCTTGCGGCACATAGGTGCGGGGGTCAACACCATGGGCATTCATTTGGATTTCAGCTCCACTTTGGACAACAGCGCCGCCAGGCCCGCAGCGGTTCTTTCATGGCTGGCGCCAGCAGGGCTGCGCCCGGGTTTTGCTGACGAAGCGGATGAAACTGATGAAACTGACGTAGGGGCCAGGCCACGGGAACGGATTTTCGCCACCTCACGCTCCAGTGAGGCGTGGTCGTTTTGCGGCGCAACGAGGTCGGCCAACCCAGCGGCCTGGTTGATCAGCCACATGCACATCACGTAGGACACCATGGCCACCGAGGGGTCACCGCGCTCAATACGGGCCATGGTGGGCTGGGACACCCCCAATTTTTTGGCCCACTGCGCTTGTGTTTCGCTGCGCCGTTTGCGCGCCAAAACGATGTTTTGCGCCAGCAGTTCAATCTGCTGGATGACGGCTTGCGGGTAGTCTGTTGGCTTGGTATTTTGCTTTGGCATTCATAGATTTTATTTATGTGGCAAATTTTTGCAACTCTATGAATAAATTATTGAAACTGGTGTGAGTGCCGTAGACATGATGCGCACCTTCAAGTGCGCGCTCGACCTGAAGAACTTCATGAACCTGGGGAAGGTTTTTACGCTATAGGTTTGATAGCTACACCCGCGCGTGGGACGCCGGCTACAGCCCGTTTTGATCTTGGCCTTCGGCCCCTATGGGGTACGCACCAGCCACTGTCAAAAGCAATGCAAGTTACAGCCCTGTTGGCCTACTTGCGAATGGGCGAGTCTTTGGCAATGCCCCACGACTTGCCAAGGGATGAACTGGTGCCGGAGTTGCCATTTTTCTCCTGCACTGCTTGCTGGGCCGCCTCCAACGCGGGCGAGGACGCCGGCATTTGGCTGGCCAACCAGAGTGCCAAGCCCACCGCACCGATCAGCGCCGCCGCAATCAACAGTAACTTGAGTGCGATGAGCCATACATTGGTTTCACCGTCTTCGTCCATGTCTATCTCCTTCGGGGTAGGCCGCAAAAAATGCCCCCACAGTATGCGCTGCTGAATCGGTTTCGGCCTGTTCAGGGCGAACTCGATGCGCACCGCATTAAACGCGCGCGAGACCCGACGAACATCCTGAACCCGGGGAAGATTTTTAAGCTATAGGTTTGATAGCTACTCCCGCACGTAGGACGCGGGCTACAGCCTGTTTTCATATAAACCGTCCGGATCACGCCGTCTGGAAATCCCTCGACATGGTGTCAGTCACAGCACCGCCGCCACTTCAAGCAGCGCCTTGCCCCAGACGAGGAGTTGGTAGGTGCGGCACGTGGGGACAAAGTAAGGGTCGTTTTCAATCAGCGTCACCGCGCGCTCCCGTGACTCGACCTCCAAAACCCACAAGCCACCCACAAACGCAGCACCCGCTTCCTCGCGCAAACCACCGCCAATCAGAATCTCGCTTTGGTGTTTGCGAAGGTACGCAAGGTGCAGGGTTTCCCGCTCTCGGCGCACCGCAAGCATCTCTGGTGAGTCCTGAAAAATGGCGACGAAACGCATGGTTTTTCCTTGTGTGGCGCTGCGGAATCCGCAGGTGTTTGCGGTTTAGGGGATCATCCGCCTCAAAGCTCCGCCTGCTCCGCAATCGCGTTGGCCATGTACTCGATCTTCTTTTGCATGTCCTGGTCGGTGTCGGCAAAGCGCTGGGCGATGGCGAGGAATTCGTCCTGGATTTCGATGAAGGCGTCCACCATGTCGGGGTCGAAATGCGCGCCCCGGTTCTGGAAGATGATGGCCACGGCCTGGTCGTGCGGCACACCGTCTTTGTAGACTTTGTTGCTGATGAGCGCGTCATACACATCGGCAATCGCCATCAGGCGCGCGGACACCGGAATCTGCTCGCCAACCAGGCCTTGCGGGTAGCCGCTGCCGTCCCATTTTTCCTGGTGGCAATAGGCCAGGTCTTTCAGGGTCTGCAGCAGCTCGGCGCGGTAGCCCAGGGTTTTTTCGGCGTGCACGATGGCGTCGTGCGCCAGCGTGGTGTGGGTCTTCATGATGGCAAACTCGGCCGTGGTCAGGCGGCTGGGCTTGAGCAGAATGCGGTCCGGAATGCCGATGGTGCCCATGTCATACAAGGGTGCCGACTGGAACAGGATGTCGATATACGGCGGCGTCAGCACGGACGCAAACCGGGGGTGGTCGGTGAGGCGCTGGGCCAGCGTTTTGACGTAATGCTGGATGCGCAGAATGTGGTTGCCGGTGTCGGAATCACGGGTTTCAGCCAGCGAGGCCATGGCAAACACCGCCACGGCCATGACAGCGCGCACCGTGTCGGCATTCTCTTTGGGGCGGTTGTCAGGTGAATTCAAAATGGGCCTCCCATGGTCAGATCTCTTTAATGCTTGTCCGGTCTTCTGTCATCCGTCAGTTTAGGCGATGGACGAACCTGAAACGGCGCCTGGTACAGCCACACCGGGCGGCCATCGGGGCAACGCAGGGTGGCTTGGGGCTCAAGCGCCGCGGCTTCAAATTCAAGGCTCGCCAGCCAGGCGCCTAGCTGCAACTCGGCACCCGCCTTGTCCACCGCGCGCTGCATGCTCTCGGGGCGCTGGAACAAATACACCATGGCGTAGGGGCGCCAGTCGGCGCGCCAGATGTCGCCCTGGCGGATGCGGGCCCAGGGACAGCGCAGGGCGCACAGGGCACGCAGGGGCCAGCTCCACTCCAGCCCCTGCAGCCGGGCGGCCGGGTAGGCCTCGCGCAGGGCTTTCAGTCCATCGCCCAGGCCGCAACCGGCGTCCAGCACCAGGGCACCCTCAGGCAAGGGCGCCTGGGCAGCCAGCTCACGCAGGGCATGCGCGGGCGTGGGGAACAACGGCGCATCACGCCAGGCATTCAGGGGGTAAATCAGCAACAGCAGCACCAGTGGCAGCAGCCAGGCCCAGGCTGGCAGCGTGGCCGCGCCCGAGAGAAACAGCGACAACGGAAAGCCCAGGCCGATGATGGCGCGGCGCCACCAGGTGCCCGCCAGCACACTCAAACCAACGCCCAGCGCGGTGGCGATGGCGAGCGCAACAAAAGGCGACAGCCCGGCGCCCTGCAAGCCGCCAAAAAGGGCCCAGGCGCCACCCCAGGCGAGCAAGGCAGGCAGGGGCCAGAGCAGACGCGCAAACATGTCCTGAGACTGTTTGGCGTTAACGCGTGGCGGCGCGGGTGAGTTTGTCGATCAGGCCGTTGAGTTCATCGAGCGAGCCGAACTGGATGCTGATCTCGCCCATCTCTTCCATGCGCCCTGCCCGCTTGACGCGCTTCTTGACGCGCACGTCAACCTGCGCCATGAGCAGGTCTGACAGCTCTTCTTCCACGCGCTTCATGTCGCGCGACTTTTCTTTTTTGGGCTTGGTGGAGACCAGCGAGAACTCGGCGCTGAGTTTCTTCACCAGGCTTTCCGCCTCGCGCACCGACAGGGTTTTGGCGCTGATCTGGTTGGCCGCGGTGATCTGCGTCGCACGGTCCAGCGCCAGCAGCGCACGGGCGTGGCCCATGTCGAGGTCGCCCGCCATCAGCATGGTTTGCACCGGGTCGGCCAGGTTGAGCAGGCGCAGCAGGTTGCTGGCGGCACTGCGCGAGCGCCCCACGGCCTGGGCGGCTTGCTCGTGCGTGAGGCCAAACTCCTTGACCAGGCGACTCAGGCCCTGGGCTTCTTCGAGCGGGTTGAGGTCTTCGCGCTGGATGTTCTCGATCAGCGCCATGGCGGCGGCGGCCTCGTTGGGCACGTCGCGCACCAGCACGGGCACCTGGTCCAGACCGGCGAGCTTGGCCGCGCGAAAACGCCGCTCACCCGCAATGATTTCGTACTTGCCCAGGTTCTCGCCATCTTTCAACTGGCGCACCAGGATCGGCTGCATGATGCCCTGCGCCTTGATGGACTCGGCCAGCTCGTACAGGGCGCCCTCGTCCATGCGGGTGCGCGGCTGGTACTGCCCCGCCACCATCTCGGTGAGCATCAGCACCGTGGGCAGGCCCGGGTTGGCGGCCGCTGCGGCAGCGGCTTCGGCCGAGGCGTCTTCATTGAAGGTGGGGCCAAGCAGTGCTTCGAGTCCGCGGCCGAGGCCTTTGGGTTTTTTGGTGACCATGTCGTTGTTCCTTGCTGATGCTTTAAGGGCTTGATGGGCCTTATCGGCTTGGCGGGCTGGATGGGACAGCGCCGGGCGCTGCCTTCAGAGGTTCGAGCAACGCGTGCCCTTGGGGCCAGTCGCCCAGGCCCGATTCGCCGTTGATGTGGCCGTGTGGGCCGAGATTGATGAAGTCCGCGCCCCAGGCCCCGGCAAAACCCTGGACGCGCGCCAGACTGCAATAGGGGTCATTGCTGCTGCCCACCAGCACGCTCTTGAAGGGCAGCCGGTTCTGAGGAATGGGCGACCAGCTGGTGAGCACCGGGCGCAACGCTTCGCGCTCGGCATCGCCCGGCGCCACCAGCAAGGCCGCTTTGACGCGGTGGGTGTTGCGCGAGTGCGAGGCCCAGGCGGCCACCAGCAGGCAGCCCAGGCTGTGGGCCACCAGCACGGCGGGTTCGTCGCAGCCCAGCAGCACGTCTTCCAGGCGCGAAATCCAGTCACCACGCAGCGGGCGCATCCAGTCGTGCTGCTCCACCCGTGTGTAGCCGTGCGTCGCTTCCCAGCGGCTTTGCCAGTGGTCAGGCCCGGAGTTTTGCCAGCCGGGGAGGATGAGGACGTTGGAGGATTTCATTTGCTACTGTTTTGATAGCTACTACCGCACGGTGGGCGTGCGCCAGAGGCTGTTTTCATCACATTTTCTCGATGCGGTCGACCATTTCCTGGGCAAAGGTCACAAACGCCTGCGCGCCCTTGCTGGACGGGTCAAACACCACGCCCGGCACGCCGTAGCTGGGCGCTTCGGCCAGCCGCACGTTGCGCGGAATCACGGTGTTGAACACCTTGTCGCCAAAGTGGCCCTTGAGCTGCTCGCTCACCTGCTGCTGCAGAGTGATGCGGGGGTCGAACATGACGCGCAGCAGGCCGATGATGGACAAGTCCTTGTTCAGGTTGGCATGCACCTGTTTGATGGTGTTGACCAGGTCGGTCAGCCCCTCCAGCGCAAAGTACTCGCACTGCATCGGCACGATCACGCCGTTCGCACAACACAGGCCGTTGAGGGTCAACATCGACAGCGACGGCGGGCAATCGATCAAAATAAAGTCGTAGTCCTGCGCAACTTCAGCCAGCGCCTGCTTGAGCCGTTTTTCACGGCGCTCCAGGTCCACCATTTCGACCTCGGCCCCGGCGAGTTCGCGGTTGGCGCCCAGAATGTCATAGCCGCAGCCGCCCTTGATCAGCTTCTCGCTTTGCACGCGGGCTTCGGCCACCGAGGCGGATTCGAGCAACACGTCGTAAACGGTGAGCTCCAGCTTGCGCTTGTCCACGCCCGAGCCCATGGTGGCATTGCCCTGCGGGTCGAGGTCAATCATCAGCACCCGCTGCCCCACCTTGGCCAGGCCAGCCGCCAGATTGACGGTGGTGGTGGTCTTGCCAACACCACCCTTTTGATTGGCAACACAGAAAATTTTGGCCATGGGATGCTTACCTGAGAGAAAAGGAGAAAAGAGCGAGATGATGTTTCACGTGAAACAGTGTGGTCTGTGCTTTGACCCGCTTAACGCGTGAGCGCCAGCTTGACGCCAAACCCGATGAGGAACACCCCAGCCAGTTTTTCCAGCACGCGCGAGATCATCGGGTTGGCCCGCAAGCGCTCGGCCAGAAAGTGCGTCAACAGCACCACGGAGAAACAATAAACAAAAGCCAGGGCCGCCACCGTCACGGCCATCACCCCAAACGTCACCATGCCCTGGTGCTGCTTGGGATCGATGAAGAGTGGGAAGAACGCCATGTAGAAAACGATAGCCTTGGGGTTGAGCACCGTGATGGTCAAGGCCTGCTGAAAATAGTGATGCGGCTTGATGTTGAGAATGGGCGCAGCACCGGGCTTGGCCGTCAGCATCTTGAACCCCAGCCACGCCAGGTAGGCGGCACCCAGCCACTGCACCGCATGAAAGGCCGTGGGATACGCCGCCAGCACGGCCGCCACACCGGCCACCGCCAGCCACATCAACACCTGGTCACCCGCCATCAAACCCAAGGTCGCCGCCAGACCACCGCGCAAACCACCCTTGGTGGTGGACGTGATGATGGCCAGGTTGCCTGGGCCGGGGATGAAGAGCAGGATGATGAAGGCGATGACAAAAGCGCCGAAGTCGACTATGCCGAACATGGGGATTTTTCCTGGTGGGTGGGGGTTTAGTTTACGTTACGTTTTTTTGGACTCCCCACTCACGCCCCCAGCCCCTCTCCCGCCCCGCTGGGCGGAAGAGGGGGGCCTTATTTGACCCCCCGCGCCGGGGCTGGAAATATCGGGGACGGTTGCTTGAGGGGCTGGCGCGCTTAGAGGTCAGGGGCTGAGTTTTGATACGAGAGTTGGCCCAGTCTTTTGGCTCACTTACCCGCGCTACCCAGCGCAGGCTTCACGAAAAATCCAAAAGCGTCATACCCGTCATATCCCATTGCACCGAGCACGGGTCACCCTCCCGGCGCTCGGAACTCGACCCCCGACCTCTTGCCGCTAAAAAATGTAGGGCAACCTTCCCCAGTATTTCCCCCTCAGGACACCAACAACCAAATGAGGCTCCCCTCTTTCGCCCGGCGGGGCGAGAGAGGGGCTGGGGGAGTGAGTGGGGGAAGAAGCTAAGTTAAACCCGCTTCAACCAAACAATACAACGCTCCGCCCCCAACCCCGGCACCACCAGTTGTTCCACGTGAAACACTTGCACCGATGCAGGCAACACGGCGAGTTCATCGGCCGGGTGCTTGCCCTTCATGGCCATCCAGACCCCCTGCTCAGCCAGCGCCGCCGCCGACCAATTGGTGAAGTCCACCAGCGAGGCAAAGGCCCGCGAACTGACCACGTCGTATTTCTCGGTCAGGTTTTCCACCCGGGCGTGCAAACCGCGCAGGTTCGGCAAACGCAAGGTCGCTGCCACCTGTTTGATGAAAGCCGCCTTCTTGGCCACCGTGTCCACACAGTCCACCGCCACATCGGGGCAGCAAATGGCGATCACCACACCGGGCAAACCAGCGCCGGAGCCAACGTCCAGCAACCGGGTTTTCTTAAGCGCAACAGAAGCTTCCGACAAGACCGCCAACTGGCAGCGCAGCGGTGCAATCACCGCCAGGCTGTCCAGCAAATGGTGCGTCAGCATCTCCGCCGGGTCCCGCACGGCGGTCAGGTTGTAGACCTTGGTCCACTTCTGGATCAGCTCCAGGTAGTCCAGCAGATGAGTGACTTGAAGGTCATCCAGCGGCAAAGCCAGGTCGCTCAGGCCCTGGCGCAGTTCATTTTCCAATACACGCATCAGACTGCCACTCCATCCACATCGGCCGCCTCGGCGCCACCCTTGACCGTGGCAAAGCCCTTGAACTTGCCTTTCTTCAGGTGCACCAGCAGCAAGGAAATCGTGGCCGGGGTGATGCCCGAGATGCGCGAGGCCATCCCCAGCGTCTCCGGCCGGTGTTTGGTCAGCTTCTGCCGGGCCTCAATGCTCATGGCCGACACCTGCAGATAGTCCAGGTCCTCCGGCAGTTTCAGATGCTCATAGTGGGCGGCCCGGCCAATCTCATCCTTTTGGCGGTCGATGTAGCCCGCGTATTTGGCGGTGATCTCCACCTGCTCAATCACCACCGCTTTGAAGACGGCTTCTGCCGAGGTCGCATCGGATGTTTCACGTGAAACATCCGCCGCCAACTCAGTGCTCGCGTACTTGCCGTCGTTCAGAGACATCAGGCCCGCGTAGGTCACATCGGGTCGTCGCAGCAAATCAGACAGGCTGTATTCATGCTCCACGGCCTTGCCCAGCACGCGCTCGGCCTCCGCCACCGCCAGGTTCTTCGGGCTCACCCACAGCGAGCGCAGGCGTTCTGTTTCACGTGAAACAGCTTCGCGCTTGCGGCTGAAAGCGGCCCAACGCGCATCGTCCACCAGGCCCAGTTGCCGCCCCACTTCGGTCAGGCGCAGGTCGGCATTGTCTTCACGCAGCTGCAGCCGGAACTCGGCGCGGCTGGTGAACATGCGGTACGGTTCGGTCACGCCTTTGGTGATCAGGTCATCCACCAGCACGCCGAGGTAGGCTTCGTCACGGCCCGGCAACCAGGTGTCCTGCTGCCAGGCCGTCTTGGCGCCTGCCTGCAATGCGGCGTTGATACCGGCAAACAGGCCTTGGGCAGCCGCCTCTTCGTAGCCCGTGGTGCCGTTGATCTGGCCTGCAAAAAACAGGCCGCCAATGGCCCGCGTCTCAAAATTGCTCTTGAGCTGCTGCGGGTCAAAGTAGTCGTATTCAATCGCGTAGCCGGGGCGGATGATGTGGGCGTTTTCCAGCCCGGCCATCGAGCGCACCAGCTCGTACTGGATGTCAAACGGCAGGCTGGTGCTGATGCCGTTGGGGTAGTACTCGTGGGTCGTCAGGCCCTCAGGCTCCAGGAAAATCTGGTGGCTGTCCTTGTCGGCAAAGCGGTTGATCTTGTCTTCCACACTCGGGCAATAACGCGGGCCCACGCCCTCGATCTTGCCGGTGAACATGGGGCTGCGGTCAAAACCGCTGCGAATGATCTCGTGTGTGCGCTCGTTGGTGTGCGTCATCCAGCACGACATTTGCGGCGGATGCTGCGCCACCCGGCCCATGAAGCTGAACACCGGCATGGCCGGGCTCATGCCGCCGGGCATGCCGTCACCGGGCTGCTCGGTGCATTTGCTGAAGTCAATGGTGCGGCCATCCAGGCGCGGCGGCGTGCCGGTTTTGAGGCGGCCCTGCGGCAGTTTGAGTTCTTTCAAACGTGCGCTCAGGCTCACCGCAGGCGGGTCCCCTGCCCGGCCAGCCGCGTAGTTGTTCAAGCCCACATGAATTTTGCCGTCCAGAAACGTCCCCGCCGTCAGCACCACGGTCTTGGCACGGAAGCGGATGCCGACCTGCGTGACCGCACCCACCACCCGGTCGCCTTCCACCATCAGGTCGTCCACCGCCTGCTGGAACAGCCACAGGTTGGGCTGGTTCTCCAGCATGCGACGAATCGCCGCTTTGTAGAGCACGCGGTCGGCCTGGGCGCGGGTGGCCCGCACGGCCGGGCCTTTGCTGGAGTTGAGAATGCGGAACTGGATGCCCCCCTCGTCCGTGGCCAGGGCCATGGCGCCACCCAGGGCGTCCACCTCCTTGACCAGATGACCCTTGCCAATGCCGCCAATGGAAGGGTTGCAGCTCATCTGCCCCAGGGTTTCGATGTTGTGGCTGAGCAGCAGGGTTTTGCACCCCATGCGGGCCGAAGCCAGGGCAGCCTCGGTACCGGCGTGGCCGCCGCCAACAACGATGACGTCGAAATTCTGTGGATAAAGCATGGCTGTGTGGACCGGTAGAGGAGCGGGGAAGAAAGGCCCTGATTTTACCGGGCACCTCCCAATTTAGCGACCTGCAGGGGCACAATGCCCTGCATGAAACTACTCGTCTTTGCTGGCAGCACCCGCCAAAACTCCTTCAACCACCAACTCGCCACCGTGGCCAGTGCCCTCGCCCGGGCCGCTGGCGCCGAGGTCACGCACCTCGAACTGGCCAGCCTGGACATCCCTATATACAACGCCGACCTCGAAGCACAGGGCACCCCGCCCGACGTGATGCGGCTCAAGCAGCTGATGTTCGAGCACCCGGCCTGGATCATCTGCTCGCCCGAATACAACGGCAGCTACACCGCCCTGCTCAAGAACACCATCGACTGGGCCTCCAGCCCCGTCAAGGGCGACCCGGTGTGGAGCCAGGGCACCCGCTCGTATGAGGGCAAGGTGGTGGGCCTGCTCAGCGCCTCGCCCGGTGGCTTGGGCGGTTTGCGGTCCTTGAGCCACCTGGCGCCGCTGCTGCTCAACCTGAAGTGTTGGGTGGCGCCCAAGCAGTTTGCACTGGCCCATGCCGCGCAGGCGTTTGACGCACAAGGCCAGCTGCAAAGCGAGGCCCAGCTGAAGTCGGTACAAGCGGTGGTGGACCAGGTCTTGTGGGCTGGCCAGCGTTTTATGGACTAAATCGGGCTCCAGCCCAGGTACACCGGGCGGAAGTAGCTATTATTTTAATAGCGCCTCGTGATGACAAGGCCCGTGGCGGTTCTCGTCGGCGCCATGGGCCTCGGTGAAAACCCTTGACTGTCCAATTTTGGACAGCCAAACCGTCTGCTTGCGCCTACGCTTTCACCGTTGAACTTCCGGCATCGTGCCTGCACCTCATTTTTTGGAGCCGTCCATGAACATCCCTTCCCTCAAAGACCAGGTCAGCGCCGAAGAGTGGCAATTGCGTTGCGACCTGGCTGCCTGCTACCGGCTGGTGGCCGCCTACGGCTGGAGCGACCTGGTCTTCACCCATGTGTCGGCCCGCATTCCAGGCCCCGAACACCATTTTCTGATCAACCCCTACGGCCTGATGTTTGACGAAATCACGGCCTCCAGCCTGGTCAAGATCGACCAGGACTGCAACAAACTCAGCGACTCGCCCTTCCCCGTCAACCCGGCCGGTTTCACCATCCACAGCTGCATCCACCAGGTGCGCGAAGACGCCGGTTGCGTGCTGCACACCCACACCCGCGCTGGTATTGCGGTCAGCGCCCAGCGATGCGGCGTGCTGCCCATCAGCCAGCAATCGACCTTTGTGCTGGGCTCACTGGCTTACCATGACTACGAGGGCGTGGCCCTGAACGACGCCGAAAAACCGCGCCTGCAGGCCGACCTGGGCGATGCCAACTACCTGATGCTGCGCAACCACGGCCTGCTCACCGTGGGCAAAGACATTCCCACCGCCTTTTTGGCGATGTACACCTTTGAGAACACCTGCCGCATCCAGATCGACGCCCAGGCGGGCGGTGAGTTGACCCACGTCAACCCCCAAATCGTGGCCGGTATTGGCAGCGTCATGAAGGTGGCCACCGCTGGCATGGGCGCCGCGCTGGCCTGGCCTGCGTTGCTGCGCAAGCTGGACAGGACCAACCCCGGCTACGCCACATGAACGACCTGGCATCCACCCTCGAGTTGCAGCGGGCGGCCTATTTTGCGCACCCCGTCCCCACGCTGGCCGAGCGCCGGGCCGATCTGCGCAAGCTGCAAACCTTCATTCGGGAAAACCGGGACGGCCTGGTCGCCGCGGTCAACGCCGACTACGGCAGCCGCTCATCGCACGAGACCCTGTTCACCGAAATTTTTCCGGCCATTGACGGCATTGAACACACGCTCAAGCACCTCAAACAGTGGATGAAGCCCGAGCGGCGCGGCATTGATCTGCGCAATTTTCTGGGCGCCAAAAACCGCGTCATCCCGCAGCCGCTGGGCGTGGTCGGGTGCATCGTGCCGTGGAACTTTCCGATCAACCTGAGCCTGATTCCGCTCACCTCCATCTTCGCCGCCGGCAACCGCGCCATGGTGAAGATGTCCGAAAACTCCCGCCACCTCGCCCGGTTTCTGATCGACAAAATGCCTGCCTATTTCCCCCGGGACAAGCTCGCGTTCTTCGACGAAACAGGCGGTGTAGGTGTAGAGTTTTCGAAACTCAAATTCGACCACCTGCTGTTCACCGGCTCAGGCCAGACCGGTCGCGCCGTCATGGCGGCTGCAGCACAAAACCTGTGCCCGGTCACGCTGGAGCTGGGGGGCAAGTCACCCGCCATCGTCTGCGACGACTACCCGCTGCACAAGGCGGCCGAGCGCCTGCTGTTTGTAAAACTGCTCAATGCCGGGCAGATTTGCACCACGGTGGATTACGTGTACCTGCCCCAAGGCAAAACCGCCGAATTCGTGGCCGCCGCCAAAACCATCGTGCCGGCGCGCTACCCGCAACTGGACTCACCCGACTACACCGCCATCATCGACGAGAAGGCCTTTCACCGGCTCACCAGTGCGCTGGAAGCAGCGCAGGCTGACGGTGCCACCCTGGTGCAGCTGCTGCCCGGCAAACCGTGGGACGCCCGCACCCGCAAGATCGCCCCCCACCTGGTGCTCAACGCGCCAGCCAACAGCATCTTGCTCACGCGCGAGATCTTCGGCCCGATCCTGCCGGTGCTCGAATACCGCACGCTCGAAGAACCCATCCAGGCCATCAACCACGGCCCACGTCCTTTGGCGCTCTACCCTTTCAGCAATGACAGCACCGTCATCCAGATGCTGCTGGACCGCGTCATGTCCGGCGGCGTGAGCGTCAACGACGCCCTGTTCCACGTCGGCCAGCACGACCTGCCTTTTGGTGGCGTGGGCGACAGCGGCATGGGCCACTACCACGGGCATGAAGGCTTCAACACCTTCTCCAAAATGCGCCCGGTGTTTTACCAGGCCAGCTGGAGTGCGGTGAAATTCCTGTGGCCGCCGTATGGGAAATTTGCGACGAAATACCTGGATTTTTTGACGAAGTAAATTGCTATTATTTGTATAGCTACTACCGCATGTTTTACGGGGGCTAGAGGCCTAAAACACCTATAAAACAGAACACCCGACGCCACAGAAGCCCATGCGGCCTCCGCGCTTGCCAAGGGCGATGTACTCATCAGCCTGGACCGTCCGATCATCAAAACGGGCATCAAAGTAACCCGAGTCACCGCGACCGAGCTGCCCGCATTGCTGATGCAGCGCGTTGTCCATTTCCGCCTGCTCGCCGCCGTATCTGATGCGCCCGGTGCCCTGTGAAAACCATTTGGGTGAAGGCAACGAAATGGTTTTTATCAGCAGGTAAAAATACAAAACATCGGCATTTAATAATTTATGCCGCATTTTTGTATAAACTGGACCCATGCCGTTCGATCCTCAACACCCCATTCTCACGCTCGCCCGCAGCAAGGGCATGCTACGCACGCGGGATGTATGTGCAGCGGGCCAGTCGCGGGTCACGCTGGCACAACTGGTACGCGAAGGCGCGCTGTCCAAACTCGGGCGGGGGCTGTACACCCTGCCAGACCGGCCACTGTCTGAGCACGGCGCATTGGCCGAAGTTGCAGCCAAGAGTGGGCAAGGCGTGGTGTGTCTGATCTCCGCGCTACGTTTGCTGGAGCTGACCACCCAGCAGTCCTCTGACATCTGGCTGGCCATCCCTCATAAAGCGCACCCGCCCAAGCTCACCTATCCGCCGCTGCGGGTGGTGCACATGTCTGGCGACGCCATGACAGCGGGCATTGAGGTAGTGGACGTGGCGGGCGTCAGCGTGCGGGTGTTTGGGGTGGCTAAAACGGTGGCCGATTGTTTCAAGTTTCGCAACAAAATCGGCCTGGATGTGGCACTGGAAGCGCTCAACGAAGCCTGGTCACAACGGCGCGTCAGCATGGACGAACTGTGGCGCTATGCGCAAATTTGCCGGGTCGCCAATGTGATGCGACCCTACATGGAAGCACTGGGAGCCAAACCATGAACCTGCCCAAAAATGTAGCGGCATCAGTGCGCACCCGCTAGACCAAACCTTCAACACTCAGGGACATATAAAAATGACAGACAAACAAATCGCCACCCAACACCACGCCACCTTTGAAGGCATTCGCCATGTCGATGAAGATGGCCATGAATTCTGGCTGGCACGTGAGTTGGCCCCGCTGCTGGACTACCCATACTGGCGACATTTCACGCCGGTCTTAGACAAAGCGCGTACCGCGTGTCAGCAATCAAATCGCCCGGTTGAAAACCATTTTGCGGATATCCGCAAAATGGTCACCATTGGCTCTGGTGCCAAGCGTGAATTACTGGATGTACGACTCGACCGCTACGCCTGTTACCTGATCGTCCAGAACGGCGACCCCAGCAAACCAGTCATTGCCAATGGCCAAACCTACTTTGCCATACAGACCCGGCGGCAGGAGCTAGCCGACGATACAAAGTTCACCCAACTCAGCGAAGATGAAAAGCGGCTGGCCATCCGCAATGAGATGGTGAACCACAACAAGCATTTGGCCGCTGCGGCCAAAGTAGCTGGCGTGGAGACGCCGCTGGACTACGCCATCTTTCAAGACCACGGCTACAGGGGTTTATATGGTGGACTATCTGCCAAAGAAATTCATGCCCGCAAGGGACTCAAAACCAGCCAGCGGATTCTGGACCACATGGGCAGCACCGAGTTAGCCGCCAATCTGTTCCGCGCCACGCAAACTGAGGAAAAACTCAAACGTGACGAGGTCAGCAGCAAACGGCAAGCGAACCAAACGCACCTGGAAGTGGGCCAAACCGTGCGCAAAACCATTCGCGAATTAGGCGGCACCATGCCCGAAGCCTTGCCGACGCCGGGCAACAGCATCAAGCAAATTGAAACTGCGGCCAAGAAACTGGAACAAAAGAAAACTTGAAAATGGCTACCAAAACCAAAAAAGTCCCCAAAGCCATCGTATCCACCCAGTCGCTCTCCAGCTTCGTCAAGTCGATCTGCGACATCATGGATGCGATTGACCAGCACGGACGAATTGTGGAATCTGCGCTGTAGCGCCTGCGTGCTTTGATCGTGTAGTTCGCTATATTTTTTATAGCTACTCCCGCACGTTCCACATGGGCTACAGGTCAATATCATCAAAATTTTCGGAAAAGGAGGCATCTCCCCGGACAAGCGCTACCAGTGGTAATCCTCACACCCACCCGGCTTGCTTGTGCAAACTTCAGCCGCACCCGCTAGCATCCACGACGCACGTCATTTTCAAACCGGTTCAGATGAACCACTTCACCAGGAAGATCCATGAAGCTTTACTACTCCCCCGGCGCCTGCTCCCTGTCTCCCCACATCGCGCTGAAGGAATCCGGCCTGGCTTTTGAAGCCATTGCCGCCCCCACCAAGACCCACAAACTGGCCGACGGCACCGACTACTACACCATCAACCCGCTGGGCTACGTACCCCTGCTGGTGCTCGATGACGGCACCCAGCTGCGCGAAGGTCCGGCCATCGTGCAATACATTGCCGATCAGGTACCGGCCAAACAACTGGCCCCTGCGAATGGCACGTTTGAGCGCTACAAGCTCCAGGAGTGGCTGACCTTCATCGGCACCGAGCTGCACAAAAGCGGCTTCACGCCGCTGTTCAATCCTGCGACCCCCGCTGACTACAAGCCGCTCGCCCTTGCGCAAGTGAACAAACGCCTGCAGTTTGTCGAAGGCGAACTGGCTGGCAAGCAGTATGTGATGGGCGACACGTTCACGGTGGCTGACGGCTACCTGTTCACGGTCACCAACTGGGCTCCGTACGTGGGTGTGGACTTGTCGGTCTACCCCAACCTGCTCGCCTACCGTGCCCGCGTGGGTGCGCGCCCTGGCGTAGTCGACGCCATGAAGGCCGAGGGCCTGATCAAGTAATTGAGGCGGCTACAGGGCCCGCTGGCGCCACGCCAGTGCGGCCCCGATCCACAGCGCACACGCCGAAAACACCAGGCCCCGGGCCAGGCCGCCCGGGCCGTCGGCAATCCAGCCCACGATGGTCGGGCCCACGATCTGCCCGAACGCAAACACAATGGTGAACGCACTGATGCCTTTGGCCCATGCCACTGGCGGCAGGTTGTGCCGCACCAGTGCGGTGGTGGAAGCCACCAGTGACAGAAAAACCGCGCCGAACAACAGGCCTGAAGCCAGAATGACGGGCCAGGCCGACGTCAAGGCCGGCAGAATAGTCGCCAAGCCCAGCAATGCGCACAGCAGAGCCAACACCTGACCGCCCTTGTAGCGGTCCAGCAGCCTGGCCCAGATGCGTGACGACGCCACCACCGCGACCCCCAGCAAGGCATAAAAAACCGTCACCGCCGCCCCGCTGGCCCCCTGCTCACGCAACAAGGCAATGACAAAAGTCATGTAACCGATGTAACCCACGCCAAACATGCCGTAACCCGCCAGGGCAAACGCAAACGGCCGCCAGGTGAAGTGAAGCGGCGGCACGTTACCGGCTGCTACCGGAGGTGTCAAATGGCGCAAGGCTCTTGCTGGCCACAGCAACAAAACTGTGACAGCCGCGCAAACCAAGGCCAGCGCCCACCAGGCCCAGGCCCAACCATGAGGTTGCGCTGCGGCCGCCTCCAGCACGGCCGGCACCAGCAAAGCCGACAACACAATGCCAAAACCCGTGCCACCGTAATACAGCCCGATCAACAAGCCGCCCCGCGCGGGCTGCAAAGTGCCCAGCCGCGCCGCCAGCAAACCGCCGGCAATGAACACCAGGGCACTGGCCATCCCCGCCAGCAGGCGCTGCACCAGCAAGGGCATGGTGGCCGTCACAAAGCCGCTCAAACCCATGAACACACTGGCCAGCACCGCACCCGCCAGCAAGACCTGCACCGCACCAAAGCGTTGCAACAGCCGCGGCGTCACCAGGGCACCCAGCAAGTAGCCCAGGGCGTTGACCGTGTTCATCGCCCCCGCCAGGGTGTAAGACCAACCCAAATCAGCCCGCATGGGCGGCAACAACAAGCCGTAGGAAAAACGGGTGATGCCCAAAGACAGGGCCGCACTGGTGGACAAGGCCAAGGCAAGCCAGACCAGCTGGCGCATGGGGGTTTGGGAGGATGGGGACAACGTAGGCATGAATGCCTGCATTTTGCGGTACAACGCCAAAACGAGGTACCTGATGACCCCGTCAGCGACTACGGGTTACGGGTTGCCCAGACCAATGGGGGAAGGCGCCCGCATGACGATGCGGGTAAACAGGCGGTCATAGGCCGGATCGCGCGGGTAATTGCCCGTCAACGGATCGCAGTTGGTGGCAAAGGCGGCGTCCAGTTCTTTCCAGTCGGCGTCATTGAGCACTTTTTGTGCCGCCGGGAGGATGACGCTTTCTTCAAGCCGCATGTGCTCCAGGTAAAAGTCCAGATAACGCTTGGCAGCCTGCTCAAACGCCACGCGCCTTGAATCACCGATCAGTTCCCAGGCCAGCAACAGATGCTGCAACTCTCGCACGGCAGATTCGCCATGCGCGTGGTCTTTTTCCAGATGCTCAATCGTCTCGCGGGTTTCGGGCGCCAGTTTGAGCACCCGCGGAAACAGCAGCTTGGACTCTTTGGGATGGTGCAGGCGCTCCGGAAACTCATCGACATAAAAAAGCATGGCCCGCAGGACATCAAAAAAGACTTCCGGGCCATCTCCCGGTCCCCGCCTCACCATCAGGTCCAGTGAACGCAACATGGCCGCCAAGGCCGCGTGTTCATCGCGAATGATCCGAATGCTCTCGTGGGCCATGGTCTGTCTCCTGTTGTTTTTTCAAGCATGGCATGGCACTTGAGAAATGACCTTGATGCAGATCAAAGCCCTGTCAGGAGAGTCAACAGGCAAGTCGCCGCTCTATACACAAGAACATCACGTTGCGTCAACTAATAAACCTGTGCATATGTTTCTTGTAATCTTGTACTTATCCACAGGTCAGTCAGAATTTAAAAACTTATCCCAGTTTCGGGTACAAATGAAAAGCAGAGTCACCCACATGGGTTGACTGTATGTAAGTCGATGATTTATATAGATAAAAAACCCTTGTCCACACAACAGGGCAACCCTTATCTACTACTACTATCTTAAATTTAAAGAATATAGAAGATAAGTCAAGACAACTTCGCACACAAAATAAGTCGCCTTAAATTCCGCTTGTTGTCTGCTGGAGCCGCCCTGCAAAGAAGGTTCTGGTTTTCCGGGTTTTCCATAAGCAATCAAGTAAAATTCGGGCACTGTCGAGCTTTCAAAACGCTCAAAGCCAAACGGGTCGCTGGTCCCGCCAGGCGGTTGTTCACTTTCACGTCCTTGCTCACTGGTTTTTCTTTCCTCCATGGCTGTCACTTCTGCTGGTAATCCGTCCGGACCAACACAGGCTACTTTTGAAATAAAAAGTGCCCAGTTGCCTCTGGTCGCGCTGATGCTCAAGACCAGTGACTGGCTTGTCATGGCCAAAGACTTGCTGCAGCAATACGGTGCAGATGGTGAAAACCCTGAATTTTTCGACAATGACGCACTCGTCATTGATTTTTCCCAGCTGTCGCCTGATCTGCCGTTGCAAGACATCGTGCCTTTGCTCAAGGTACTGCGTTTCTGCAGTCTGGTACCCGTCGCTGTGCGGGGTGCCAGTCCCGCGTGGATGGCTGCTGCGCTGGCGGTGGGTCTTGTTGAAGCGCCGGTTGAAGTGCACCGGGCCCGTGCGCCGGTTGAGGTGCCTGTAACCCAGCCCGTACTGACAGAGGCCGTACGCGAAATCGTTCGCGAAGTGCCTGGTCCCGGTACCCTGGTCATTGACAAGCCCTTGCGCTCGGGACAAAAAATTTATGCCCGCAACGCCGACCTTGTGGTGCTGGCCATGGTCAACCAGGGGGCCGAAGTGGTCGCCGATGGCAACATCCATGTCTACGCGCCCTTGCGTGGCAAGGCCATGGCGGGTGCGAGCGGCAATGTCAACGCCCGCATCTTCTCGCTCTGCCTGGAACCCGAGCTGATTTCCATCGCCGGTGTGTACCGGACCAGCGAAAACCCGCTGCCGCCTGACGTGCGTGGCAAGGCGGCGCAAGTGCGTTTAAGCAACGACGGGCAGGACAAACTGCTCATCGAAGCCCTGAATACCTAATTTTTAAAATCTGAAAGACGTCTCACCCATGGCAAAAATCATTGTGGTTACCTCCGGCAAGGGCGGCGTGGGCAAGACAACCACCAGCGCCAGCTTTGCAACAGGCTTGGCCTTGCGCGGCCACAAGACGGCCGTGATTGACTTTGACGTGGGCCTGCGTAACCTTGACCTGATCATGGGTTGTGAGCGTCGCGTGGTGTATGACCTGATCAATGTGATCCAGGGTGAGGCCAACCTGAACCAGGCGCTCATCAAGGACAAGCAGTGTGACAACCTGTTTGTGCTGGCCGCATCACAGACCCGCGACAAGGACGCCTTGTCACAAGAAGGCGTTGAAAAAATCCTGAAAGACCTGGGCGACATGGGTTTTGAGTACATCGTGTGCGACTCCCCTGCCGGCATTGAGACTGGCGCGCTCATGGCGATGCACTTCGCCGATGAAGCCCTGGTGGTCACCAACCCCGAGGTGTCGTCGGTGCGTGACTCTGACCGCATTCTGGGCATGCTGTCGAGCAAGACCAAGCGCGCCATCGAGGGCCTGGATCCCATCAAGGAGCATTTGCTCATCACCCGCTACAACCCGGCGCGTGTGAACCAGGGGCAAATGCTCTCGCTGGAAGACATCCAGGACATTTTGCGCATCAAGTTGATCGGTGTCATCCCGGAGAGCGAATCGGTGCTGCAAGCGTCCAACCAGGGCGTTCCTGCCGTTCACATGCAAGGCAGCGACGTGTCAGAAGCCTACAAGGACGTGATCGACCGCTTTTTGGGTCAGGACAAACCCATGCGCTTTACAGAAGCTCCCAAACAGGGACTGCTGAAACGACTCTTCGGTGGGAAATAAGACCATGTCATTTCTGTCTTTTTTCATTGGCGAAAAAAAGAAAACCGCCAGCGTCGCCAAAGAGCGACTGCAAATCATCCTGGCGCACGAGCGCAGCGGCCGCAATGCAGCCGAGCCGGATTACCTGCCTGATTTGCAACGCGAATTGATCGCGGTCATCAGCAAGTACATCAAGATTGATCCAGCGGACATCAAGGTGAATCTGGAGCGTCAGGGCAACCTCGAAGTGCTCGAGGTCAAGATCGAATTGCCGGACGCAAAGTAAATCAAAAGGCCCACCCGGGCCAGCACCTCGCCAAGGTTCCGTGTCAACGGACTGGCGGTGGGTGCAAACGCTACTAATTCAGTAGCTAATAACGCTTATTGGACGCCGGATGCGCGCTCATGACGGTCTGCAGCGCCGTAAAGTTCCTGTGCAAATCGTGGGTCGCGACGCAGTTGCTCATCGGCCATATTGCGCAGTTCGTTCGCTTCTTCCATGGCCGTCAATGCTTTCAGGGCGGCCTTGGGGTGGTGAACCGTGGCTGCCCACAAGGCCAGAACCAGTCGATGTGCGGCACCCGCAAGTTCGCCCAAAGCGGAGCTGACGCTGGGGGAAGGGTTGGAGCCGAGGGTCGAGGTATTCAGTGTGGCAGTGTTCATGTCAATTTCTCCTGTGAAATGAGCTATGTTGCACTGCAGTATAGGGTAAACCCTATGTCTGTGTTTAGGGTTGTGCGCTTAATTCAATCCTGAAGATTTACTGAAGCTGTTTGAACATGACATGCGCGTCCACAAACCCGAGGCGTTGATGTTGGAAAGCGCCCGGCAGAGTCCCGACGATCGCAAACCCCAGGTTCTGCCAGAGCCGCACCGCGGTCAGGTTGGTGGCCACTACCAGGTTGAACTGCATGGACCTGAAGCCCGCTGCACGGGCGGCCTGCTGCGAGTGTTCACAAAGTGCTGTGGCAACCCCCAACCCCCGAGCCGCCGGTGACACCACGTACCCGCAGTTGCAGACATGCGAGCCCAGACCGGTCTGGTTGGCTTTCAGAAAATAGGTGCCGACGATGGTGCCATCCGCCGTGCAGGCCACGTAGGTCGCCAACGGGTACTTAATCCACGCGCTGTGAATATCGTGTTCCGAACTGTCCGGCGCAAAGGAGTAGGTGTCGCCAGTGGAAAAGGTCGTCTGCAACAACGGCCAGATGGTGGTCCAGTCGCCCGCTTGATAGGGTCGAATGGTGAGCATTGACTGAACTACTTCAGGGAGGTCCGATGTTAAATTCAGATTGTTCATGGGCAAATCTGACATGCTACTGCGAGTGACAATGATGTTCCCACTATCAGCTATTGATCCTTTCACCTTTTCCTCTTCTGCCGAGCACTTGGTCAGTTTATTTTTGTCAGAACTGGTAAGTAGCGACAAGCTGTCGGATGACTCAAAAAGACCCAAAACAGTCAGCCAGATTTCCGAATTGGCGCACAACAGCACAGCATTTGCAGTCATTCCCAATAGGGCAGGCGGGACACAGGACAGCGTAGCACTCAGCTCCGTTCGTGTCCCCCGCCCTGCGGGCTCCTCCTTGACCTCACTGTGCTGAGTGCCACACCGTCCTGAGCCGGCAAGCGTTGTTGGCGTTCATTAGCTGCTGAGTCATTGCACATCAACATGGTTGGCTGTCGATGACACCGGGGTGGATGGTGCAGCGAAGTCAAGGAGGAGGATCGGGCGCAGCCCGCTCCGGGGGACATGAGCGGAGCCATCCACCCCGGTGGCATCGACCCTAAACAAACCGTGCCGACAAGGTCCGCTTTTACCGCAAACCTGACTTTAATTTTTGCAAGTGGTCACAGTGATGTCAGTGGACACAATCCACGTAGAACCAAAATTACCCTTTTCATACGATACCCCTGGTCTCGCTGCTTGTGCAACATGACCTGGGCTAAGTAATGTCAGGGCGTTGGCGCCGCACCCGCTTTCTTGGCGATGCGGTCCCAGTCTTTGAGCGTTTGCACCAGGCGATTCCGGGCGTCCGTATGGCCCTTGCTGAAGGTTTCGGTCAGGCGCTGGCGCAATGCCAAGTCCGGAGGCGGCGCGGATAACGCTTTGAGCCGGTCAATCACCAGCATTACCACCTGAAAGCTTTCCGAATTCAGCGCCATGGTGAGTGGCGTTTGGCCGTCGTCGTCGGCGTCCTGCACATTTGCTCCGTGCTGCATCATGTACTTCACCAACCCCGCCTTGCCTTGCGCGCAGGCCCAGTGCAGCGGCACCAGCCCGCCATCCAGCCGGGCGTTGAAATTGGCGTCGCTGCTCAAAAGCTCCGGGGCCAGGGGCCAGCCGCAAGCCTTGATCATTTGCAGAAGTTTCCAGTCGTTCATCGGGTCAGTGGGGCCATTGTTCGGGTGGCGGCGGATTCGCCGAACCCAGCAGTCTCTCACACTGCCAACCAGGCCTGACCGGTGTAGGCCCGGCGATCACCCATGCGGTCTGCGGTTGTCATCATCACGTCTGCGCTGGTCCCGGTCGCCCCGCATGCCGCCAGGCTGACTCGCTGCAGGACGCGGTGGCTGCGGAACAGGAACCGCGATGGGGACCTGAGGCAATGGGGGCACGACCCGTTGTGCAGGCTCCGGGCTCGCTTCCCGGGCGCGAGGATAGGGTCTGGCTGGCACGGGCCGTTCAAACCTCCGACCTGGCCCAAATACACCGGGTTCACCCGAGCCGGGGCCTGTCTGGGGCAGGCGATCCGGCGTTGGCGGCATGCCTTGCGGGCGACCCACCACAGGGGGTGGCACCGGGACGACGCCACGCGGTAATTGCCCGTTGGCAAACTCGGGGCGCGACACATGGCGGTTGTCATGGGGGCGCTCAATCACCGGGGGGAGACCCATCGCGTTGTTGCGGTTGTTGTGCTCCGGATAGCCGCGACTCCCCCGGTAGTCGGGTCGATACACATCCCGCGGCCCCAGCGGAAACCACGCAGCGCCTGACGCAATGCCACTGGAAATGGTCAGCTGAAAGTTGTTGCTACCGACAAAAGCCACCAGTGCCGGTGCGTAAACCGCACGCACATGGTTGGGCCCGGGCACCCACGCCCACTGGCCGCCCAATTGGGCCCAACGACCGTAGTGCGACACGGCAAACCCCCAGGGCGCGTCGTCCACCCACGTCCATCCCCACGGATTCACCATGGCCCAATGTCCGTTGCGGTACGGCGCCCACCCCACGGCGACGCGGTTCGGATACCAAACGTTGCCGTAACTGGCGTCCACTTGCCACGTGCCATGGGCGTCCAGGTCCTGGTAGCCCACCACGTCCGCAGGCACATAGCGTGCCGAGACCGAGTTGTCCAGCATGCGGTCGCGGTCCATGGCCCAGCGGTCAAACTCATCCAGCCACGGCGTGTCGATCAACTGGTAGCGACGCAAGTCCGCCCCCACAAAACGGTAGGTCTGGCGGGCATCGATCACGAACGAGCCGCCCACGCCACGGGCTTCGCCCTGCCCGCTGCGCACAATGAGGGTCGTGACTTGTCCGTCCGGATCTACCGTGACGCGGTATTCACCGGGTTGGCGCACCAGAAACACCAGGTTGGGCGTATCGACCTCAAACACCTGATCACGCGCCATCTGGCGAACACGCAAGTTCAAAGTACCCTGGCTCAGTTGCAGCTGGGCCATCCGGTCATCCAGATCCACCACCGACGCTGAGGTCTGGCCGTTCAGGCGAACTACCGCCCCGCCAAGCTGGATCTCGGCCCGCGCCTGGCCATCGGTCGAAAGGCGATCCCCATTGGCTACTGGCCGGTTGACTGTCGCGGGCACCCAGTTGGCATCCCCCGCGGCTGAAAAACTGACGGCACCTGCCGTGTAGGCCAATCGGGCCACGCGAGTTGGCGGGTCGATCTGGGCGGACGCACAGGCGGCCAACAGGCTCACCCCCGCGAGGATGGCAATAACCCGAAACCGGAGGCGCAGTAACAGCATGAAAATTCCTTGCAGATGAGAGCATCTGTGTCACCCACAACGCGGCCCGGTCAGGGCCGGTTTACCGCCAGGGCCAACCCTTGCATCCTGATACGTCTCTTCACACCGCCGTCACCTGCTGCGGGTGCGGCCCTATTGACCTCAGGCGCGGACCAGCCGCAAATGGGTGATCTCAGACGGCGCACCAAAACGTTTGGGCGGACCCCAGTAGCCGGTGCCGCGGCTGGTGTACACCCACATCGATTGCAGCTTGTGCAGGCCTGCCGTGAAAGGTTGCTGGAAACGCACAAAGTGGTTCCAGGGCCAAAACTGGCCGCCGTGGGTGTGGCCAGAAAGTTGCAAATCGAACCCCGCCTGGGCAGCGGCCGGGGCACTGCGCGGCTGGTGGGCCAACAAGAGTTTGAAAAGTGCATGTGGGTGCGCATCAGCCACTGCTGCCTGCGGGTCGCTGCGATGGCTCTCATCAAAATGATGGGCTGAGAAATCACTGACGCCAGCCACCACCACCATCGCTTGCTCGCCGTCCTGGCTGTCCGACCCGTGGTGAATGAGCACGTGCTCGTTCATCAACACGGTCACCCCCAGGCCGCGCAAGGCGTCAATCCAGCCGTGGGCGCCGGAGTAGTACTCATGGTTACCCGTGACAAAAAAGGTGCCATGGCGTGAGGTCAGCTCCTGCAAGGGACGCACATGGTCATGCAATTCGTGGACGCTGCCGTCCACCAGGTCACCCGTGATGGCCACGAGGTCCGCCCCCAGGCTGTTGACCCGGTTCACGATGCGCTGCAGGTAGTGGCGCTTGATGGTGGGCCCCACATGAATGTCGGTGATCTGTGCGACGGTAAAACCTTGCAGGGCTTCCGGCAGGTTGGTGATGGGCACATCCACCCGCACCACGGCGGCGGTGCGCCGCGCATTCCAGAACCCCCCCACCGTGGCCAGCAAGCCCCAAACGGGTGCGGCGAGGGCGCTGTAAAGCCACAACGCCTCTAGATTCAAGAGAGATGGCCACGCCCAGTTCAGCAGTTGCGCCCCCAGCAAGCCCAGTTCACGGATCAAGGTCAGCATAAACAGGGACGAAAAACTGCCCATGCACAACAAACCCAGCCAGGTGAGGACCTCAGACACCGGCGGCCTGGCCACGCGTTTGGCCATCAAACCCAGGGGCACCAAAAAAGCCGACAGTAAAAGCATCGCCCAAAAGACATTGCTAAGCGGCACACTGAAACTGGCAAGACCTGGCGCAACACGCCAGCCCACCAAAGCATGCAACAGAAGTGAAACCAGAAACTGGGGAGCCAAAGCCATAAAGACAACCCCACGCCCAAAGGCATGAAGGCAGAGTGATAAACCTTTTAGGTGGAGGAGTCGGGTTTAAGTTCAAGCCCGCTTGATGCCTAAATCGAATAGTGTGATCAAGTTGGCAATATGGATCAACAGCATGTGACAGAACTTAAATCTGCGTTGAGGACAAGCCTGTGGACAATTCTGGCACAAGTGGAAGGTTATCCACAGAGAAATGCACAAATGGATATTTATCCAGTTTCCGGGTACACCCCAGAAGCAGGGGCGCCCACATGGTTTAACAGGCGCTAAGTCCTTGATGTTGAACAAGATAAGACACTTGTCCACAGAAACGTGCATCCCTTATCTACTACTACTATGTATTTATAGAACCAATAATAAAGAATAGAACAACATCCAAATTGCCGAATCCCTCGTTTTTTCGCTTCATCAGGCCGCGACATGCGTCCCGGGCCACGGCGGCCAGGGACTTCCCATCGTTCGTCAAAAGTGCCACGGCATGGTGCTACTAAATTAATAGCTATATCCGAAGGTAGAACGTGGGCTACAGCTTGATTAGCCTTGAACTTTCTCTGGTTTCCATCGTTTCAGCAGCAGCGCATTGCTCATCACGCTGACGGAACTCATGGCCATGGCGGCGCCCGCCACCACCGGGTTCAGGAATCCGAAGGCGGCCAGCGGGATGCCGGCCACGTTGTAGGCAAAAGCCCAGAACAGGTTCTGGCGGATTTTGGCTACGGTGCGGCTGGAAATCTCAAAAGCCGCAGCCACTAGCAAGGGGTCGCCCCGCATGAGCGTGATGCCAGCGGCGTGCATGGCGACATCGGTGCCGTTGCCCATGGCCAGGCCGACGTCGGCAGCGGCCAGGGCCGGGGCGTCGTTGACGCCGTCGCCCACCATGGCCACCGTGTGGCCGCCCTCTTTAAGCGCCGTCACCCGGGTGGCCTTGTCGCCGGGCAGCACCTCCGCCATGACTTCGCCTTCCTCGGGGCGCAGGCCCAGACGGCGGGCCATGGCCTCGGCGGCGCCCTGGTTGTCACCCGAGATCATCACGGTCTTGATGCCACGGACCCGCAGCGCCGCCAGCGCTTCTTTTGCACCGGGCTTGGGTTCGTCGCCAAAGGCCATGAGGGCGCGCAGGGTCAGGCCCTGCGTGGTCCGTTCGGCCATGGCGGACACGGTGGCGCCCTGCGCCTGCAACTCGGCGGCCTGGGCGCTGATGGCGCTCAGGTTGATGCCCAGTTCCTCCATCCAGCGCAGGCTGCCGATCAGGAAGCTGCGCACCCCTACTTCGCCCTCGGTGCCACGACCGGGCACGGTGCGCACGTTGTCGGGGGCTTCAATGGCCTGGCCTTGTTCCTGGGCGCGGACCACCACGGCGCGCGCCAGCGGGTGTTCGCTGCCGCTTTGCAGGCTGGCGGCGACCCGCAGCACCTCGTCCTCTGCCATGCCGGGCAGGGGCAACAGGGCGGTCAGTTTGGGTTGGCCCACGGTGAGGGTGCCGGTTTTGTCAAACGCGACCACATCGACCTTGTGCGCCAGTTCCAGCGCCTGGGCGTCCTTGATCAAAATGCCAAATTTCGCGGCCACGCCGGTGCCCGCCATGATGGCTGCGGGTGTGGCCAGGCCCAGGGCGCAGGGGCAGGCAATCACCAGCACCGCCACGGCGTGGATCACGGCCAGCTCAAACGGATGGCCGGTCAGCCACCAGCCCAGCAGGGTGATCAGCGCCAGCACCAGCACCACGGGGACAAACACGGCGCTGACCTGGTCGACCAGGCGCTGAATGGGCGCCTTGGCGGCCTGCGCGTCTTCTACCAGCCGGATGATGTGGGACAGCACGGTGTCCGTGCCGACCGCCCCCACCTGCATCACGATGCGGCCTTCGCCGTTGATGGAACCGCCGGTCAGCGCGGCGCCCGCGTCTTTGGCCACCGGCAGCGGCTCGCCGGTGAGCATGGATTCGTCCACCTGGGTGTGGCCCTCCAGCAGCGTGCCGTCCACCGGAAAACGCTCGCCGGGCTTGACCACCAGCTGGTCGCCCACCAGCACCTCAGCCACGGGCACGTCCACTTCGCCGTCGCGCCCCAGCAGGTGCGCGTTGTCGGGGCGCAGCGCGTGCAGGGCGCGAATGGCCGAGGTGGTTTGCCGTTTGGCGCGGGCCTCCAGCCACTTGCCCAGCAACACCAGTGTGATGACGATGGCCGAGCCTTCAAAGTACAGGTGCACCATGCTGCCGGCGTCGGCCGTCAACCACAGCCACATCGACAGGGCCCAGCCCGCGGTGGTGCCAATGGCCACCAACAGGTCCATGTTGCCGGTCAACGCCTTGAGCGCATGCCAGCCCGCCTTGTAAAAGCGCGCCCCCAGGATGAATTGCACCGGCGTGGCCAGCAGAAATTGCCAAAGCGGCGCCAGCATCCAGTGTTTACCGAACAGGTCGCCCAGCATGGGCACGACCAGAGGCGCGGACAGGATCAGCCCGATGGCGACCGGCGCAAAACCGGTCCAGGGCGAGGTGTCTGCGGCGTCGATGGCGGCGCTCGCCGCCCGGGGCTCGTAGCCCGCATCGCGCACGGCGCGGCGCAGGCGGGCTTCCATCTGTTCACCGGGCGCCACCACGATGCGGGCCGACTCGGTGGCCAGATTGACGGTGGCCTCTTGCACGCCGGGTACTTTTTTCAGGGCTTTTTCAACCCGCGCGACACACGAGGCGCAGGTCATGCCGCCGATGCCGATGTCCACGGATTCGGCAAGGGTGGGGCTGAGGGGAAGTGTTGAACTGGTAGTCATGGTGGCGAGACTAATCCTTTCCACGATAGGAAGGTCAAGCATCTGCATTTAGCCCTTGACCTTCCCATGGTGGGAGGCTTCAGGCTATGCTTCTCATCCATCCAAGGAGCTATTCATGAACCAAACCTTCACCGTCACCGGCATGACCTGCGGCCATTGCGAAAAAGCCGTGACCCGCGCCGTCAAAGACGTCGATCCCCAAGCCGAGGTCACGATTGACCGCAGCCGCAACCAGGTGGACGTGGTGTCCACCCAACCCCGCGAGCTGCTGGCCAAGGCCATTGCGGAAGAGGGTTATGCCGTTGCTGGCTGACACGCCGTGGCCGGTGGCCATTGGGATCGCGGCGCGCCTCTCCAAGGTGTCCGCCAAGATGGTTCGGCATTACGAAAGCCTGGGTTTGCTCTCACCCGTGGCACGCACCGACAGTGGTTACCGCCAGTACGGCGAGGCCGATGTGCGCACCCTGCAGTTCATCAAGCGCGGGCGTGAACTGGGGTTTTCGATGGCCGAGATTGCCGAACTGGTGGGCCTGTGGCACAACCGCACACGCGCCAGTGCCAGCGTCAAACGCATTGCCCAGCAGCATGTGGATGACCTGGCGCAGCGCATCGAGGCCATGCAGTCCATGCAGCGCACCTTGGCGTCGTTGCTGACCCATTGCCATGGCGACGAGCGGCCGGACTGCCCGATTCTGGATGATCTGGCGGGCGGTTGTTGCTAGTGTTTTGATAGCTGCTTGCGCACGTTCTGTAAGGCGTTCAAGCACTTTCAGCCGATAATCGAAGACTTGCCTGAGCAGCAGCATTCACTTCGCGGAAAACCCAGCTTCATGACTTCCACTTTCCCATCCGATCTCCCCGCGCAAGCAGACGTCCTCTACGGACCGTTTCAGCCTGAATTGATTCGCGAAGAGGTGTTGGCAGACCTGCTGGAGGCCACGGCCGCCCGTGTGCCGCACCAGGTGGCGCTGATGTTTGCGGACCGCACCCTGACCTACCAGGAACTGAACGCGCAGGCCGACCAGGTGGCGTCAGGCTTGATCGAAGCCGGTGTGCGTCCCGGGCAAATTGTGGGCCTGTGGCTGCCGCGCGGCCTGGGTCTGCTGGTGATGCAGGCCGGCATTGCAAAAGCCGGGGCGGCGTGGTTGCCCTTTGATGCCGACACACCGGTCGAGCGCATGGCGGTGTGTCTGGCGGATGCCAATGCCGTGGGCATCGTCAGCTGTGAGGCGTTTGCCCCCCGTCTGGCGGATCTCCAGGCCCCGGTCTGGACGGCGGAGTCCCTGCTGGTGCCCATCCCCACCTTGCGCCGCCGGGAGGGTTTGCGGCCCAGCCACCCGGCCTACGTGATCTACACCTCGGGCTCGACCGGCAAACCCAAGGGCATCGAGATCAGTCAGGGCAGCATCTGCCACTTTTTGCGCAGCGAAAACGCCTTGCTCGGCGTGCGCGAGACGGACCGTGTGTACCAGGGTTTCTCGGTCGCGTTTGACATGTCGTTTGAGGAAATCTGGATCAGTTACCTGGCCGGGGCCACGCTCTGGCTGGCGCCCAAAGAGGTCGCCTCCGACCCCGAAGCCCTGCCGCTGGCCCTCATCGACAACCAAGTCACCGTGCTGCATGCCGTGCCCACGCTGCTGGCCTTGTTCAACCAGGACGTACCCCGCCTGCGCATCATCAACCTGGGCGGCGAGATGTGTCCGCAGTCCTTGGTCGCGCGCTGGGCCAGGCCCGGCCGCCAGGTGTTCAACACCTACGGCCCGACGGAAGCCACCGTGTCAGCCAGCCTGGCCGAGTTGCAGGCCGGCGAACCGGTGACCATCGGGCGACCCCTGCCCAATTACGGCTTGCTGGTGATCAACCCGGCGATTGAAAACGGCCTGGTCCTGATGCCGCGTGGCGAAGTGGGCGAGCTGTGCATCACCGGCCCCGGTGTCGCCGCGGGCTACCTGGGCCGGCCTGATTTGACCGCTGAAAAATTCATCCTCAACCCCTGGCGCCGCCATGCGCATGACGACCGCCTGTACCGCACAGGCGATCTGGCCCGCATCGACCCCGATGGCTGTGTGCAATGCCTGGGCCGCACCGACGACCAGGTGAAGATCCGCGGTTTTCGGGTCGAGCTGGGCGAGATCGAGGCCGCGCTGGCCCAGCAACCCGGTGTCGGCACCGTGGCCGTGGTCCTGCGCCAGCAGGAGGGCATGGACCAGCTGATTGCCTTTCTCGTGTTCGAAGGGGGCGTGACGCGCGCCAGCGCCGAGTTGCGTGCCGCATTGGCGGAGACCTTGCCGTCCTACATGGTGCCGGGGTACTTCGAGCCGCTCACCGACATGCCGCGCTTGACCTCCGGCAAGATCGACCGCAACACCCTCAAGGCGCGCTCGCTGGCCGTGGCCACGGGGGAGGCCGCTGGTTCCGACAGGGCACAAACACCGGCTGAAGAGGCCTTGTTTGCGGCCCTGGCCAAGCTGTTTCCGGGGCAGCCGATTCTGCGCAGCGCCGACTTTTTCTCGGACCTGGGTGGCCATTCGCTGTTTGCGGCGCGGCTGGCGTCGGCCTTGCGCACCGACCCGCGCTTTGCGCACATCACGGTGCATGACATTTACAAAAACCGCCAAATCGGGCTGATTGCCGAGGTGCTGGGCCAGGCCCATGACACGGCCATGGCCGTGGACACCCGCTGGATGCCACCCGCACGCTGGAAGCGCTGGACCTGCGGTGCTGCGCAGGCCGCGGCCATTCCCGGCCTGGTGACCCTGCACATGGCGCAGTGGATGGCGCCATTTTTCACCTACCATTTCTTCACGGGTGATGTGGATGACTCGCTCACGCTGGCCATTGCCATGTCCATCGTGGCCTACCTGGTGAGCACGTTGCTGGAGTTTGTGGTGGCCATCGCGGGCAAATGGCTGCTGCTGGGCCGCGTCAAGGCCGGGCGTTACCCGCTGTGGGGCGTCACCTACTACCGTTGGTGGCTGGCGGACCGCCTGATCGAGGCGGCACCGGCCTACCTGCTCAGCGGTTCCTCCCTGTACGCCTGGTGGCTGCGATCGCTGGGCGCCAAAGTGGGTCGCGATGTGGTCATTGGCTCCATCACCCTGCGTGCGCCGGACCTGCTGACGATTGGTGATGGCGTGAGCATTGGCAATGCGGCCAATTTCGAGAACGCGCGGGTCGAACACGGCGAGTTGCGCCTGGGGTCGATCACGCTGGCGCGGGAAGCCAGCGTCGGCTCGTATGCCGTACTCGAAGGCAACACGTCGATTGGTGCCTACGGCCACCTGGAGGGCCAGTCGGCCCTGAGCGACGGCCAATCCCTGCCTGACGGGCGCATCTGGCAGGGCTCTCCGGCCCGCGACATCGGCGCCTTTGACCCCACCGACCGGCCCGCGCGCCCAGCCTTGTCGACTACGCGCAGCGTGCTGGAAGGCACGTATTTCCTGTTTGGCGCCTTGCTCATCACCACCCTGTTTTTCATGCCGGTGTTCCCCAGCTTTATCCTGATTGACTGGTTTGACAACGCAGAGCGCTTCCCGGCCCTGAACCACTCGGACCTGCTTTTTCAGCTGCTCAAGTACTTTGTGCTGGCCTTCCCGGCCACTTGCGTGCTGATTGTCTGTACCGCGCTTTTGTCGGCGGGCATCCGCTGGACGGTGCTGCCGCGCCTCAAGCCCGGCAGCTGGCCGGTGCACAGCAACTTGTACTGCGCCAAATGGCTGGTCAACCAGATTCAGGAGTCGAGCCTGGCGGTCTTGCATGGTGTCTATGCCACGGTCTATGCGCCGTTCTGGTACCGCCTGCTGGGCGCCAAGGTGGGGCGCGACGCCGAGATTTCTTCTGCTCTGGGCCTGGTGCCCGACATGCTCACGCTGGGGGATGAGACCTTCATTGCCGATGCCGTCATGCTGGGCGACGAGAACATCGACGGCGGCTGGATGAGCATGCAGCCCACCGTCATTTCGCGGCGCAGCTTTGTGGGCAACGGCTCCTACATTCCCGATGGCACCACGCTGCCTGAAAACGTGCTGATTGGCGTGCACTCCAGCGCGCCCGCCAACGACCAGATGAAGGACGGCGACACCTGGCTGGGCTCGCCGCCCATCAACCTGCCAGCCCGCGAACAGACCAGCGGTTTTCCTGAAAACCTGACCTACCGGCCCTCGGTATTTCGCCGTCTGGCGCGCGGGCTGATCGAGGCCTTTCGCATCGTGGCGCCGCACGCGATTGTGATTTCGGTGGGCTACACCGTGGTGCTGCACATCATGCCCATGGCCGGTGAGGGGCGCTGGGGTGACGTCACCTTGTACCTCACCGGTGCCGGTCTGTTTTATGGCATCGGCACCTTCTTTTTCATTGCCGCCATCAAGTGGACGACGATGCGGCGTTACCGCCAATGCAGCGTGCCCATGTGGACGCCTTTTGTCTGGCTGTCCGAAGGCGTGACCAACCTTTACGAAGGCATTGCGGTGCCCAATTTGCTGCGCTACATGCGCGGCACGCCCTTGCTGCCGGTGGCCTTGAACTTGTTGGGCTGCCGCATTGGCAAGGGGGTGTACCTGGACACCACCGACATCACCGAGTTTGATTGCGTCACGATTGGGGACTACAGCGAGTTGAACGCGCTGGCCTGCCCGCAAACCCATTTGTTCGAAGACCGGGTCATGAAGATCGACCACGTCACCATCGGCCAGCGCGTCTACATGGGCCCGCGCAGTGCCGTGCTCTACAGTGCCGTGGTGGCCGACAACGCCAAACTGGGCGCCCTGACGCTGGTGATGAAAGGCGAATTCATTCCCGCCGCGTCCAGCTGGAAGGGCTGCCCGGCAGCGCCTGAGCGCAGCTGACATGCCGATTACGCCCGAACGCCTCGCCGTGCATGCGTGGCCCCAGCAGGTGGATCGGGCGCTGGCCGACCTGCGCTCGGGGCAGGCCTGCACCGTCATCAGCGTGCCGACACCGCACACGACGGACCGCGTGCGGGCACGAGCGCTGATTCGCACCGCCTTGCGCCAGACGCTGGCGGACTTCCTGGCGCAACCGGTGGCGTCGATCCGGCTGGTGTCGCGTCCGGGGCAGGGCATTGGGCTGGACACGTCCTTGATGGCTCGGGTGTCGCCCTTGTCCCTGAAGCTCTCGGTGAGCCATGCGCCCGGCCTCAGCGTGGCGGCTCTGGGCCGGGGTGTTGCCGTGGGCGTGGATGTGATGCCGCTGGACCCGGGCGCCACGGAAATGCCCGATTGGGAGCGCGTGGCGCAAGACTACCTCGGCCCGGTCGTCACCAAATCGCTGTGGCAGACCCCGGCTGCGCAACGCCCGGCCGCCTTCACCCAGGCCTGGACGCACGTGGAAGCGTGCCTCAAGTGCCTGAACCTGCCCTTAACCGAGTGGACACCCGCGCTGGCGCAGCAGTTGGCGTCGTGCCGCATCGTGGCGCTCGCGCTGCCTGACAAGGCTTGTGGTTCCATCGCCATCCACCAAGATGACGGGGCATAAACGCTATTAAATTAATAGCTGCTTGTGCACGTTCTACCTGGGCTAGAGGCCTATTTCATCATGATTTCACGAAATTTCTCCGGGAGCACCCCATGAACGACTTGGCCGGACAACCTTTCTCGCTCTATCCCGCCCTGGCCCAGGCGCAGCCCTCACTGGCCGATTTAGGGTCCGCCGTAGCGCCCATGACGGTCCCCGCGGGCACCGTGCTGTTCAGTGAAAACACCCCCTGCCAGGGCTTTCCGCTGGTGCTTGACGGCGAGGTCAAGGTGTCGCGCAGCTCGGGCGACGGGCGCTCGCTGGAGCTGTACCGCGTGGTGCCGGGCGAGTTGTGCCTGGTGTCGTCGGCCTGCCTGTTTCGCACCCAGCCGCTCTCGGCCCATGGCGTCACCACCAAAGCCAGCACGTTGATGCTGATTCCGGCCGACATCTTCGGGCGCTGGCTGGAGACGCCCGCGTTTCGTAACGAAGTGCTGGGCCTGTTTGCCGAGCGCATGGCCGACCTCACCAGCCTGGTGGACGCCGTGGCTTTTCACAAGCTGGACCGGCGCCTGGCCGCCGCGCTCTTGGGTCACGGCCCGCAACGGAGCCTGACCCATCAGGCGCTGGCCGACGAACTGGGCACTGTGCGCGAGATGGTGACCCGGTTGCTGCGCCGCTTTGAGCGCGAAGGCTGGGTGGTGCTGGGGCGTGAGCAGATCCAGATACTCAACAGCGTGGCGCTGCGGGAACTGGCCTCCTCCTTGACGGGGTGAACGAGGCTGCGTGACTTTGATCACAGACACAGCTGCCTGGCCACGCGCCTAATCACGCCATCAACAACCCTTGAGGAGTGAATCATGACATCCAACGTTGGCGGCATTGACCGCATTCTGCGCATCGTGATCGGCTTGGTGCTGATTGGCTTGACCGTCACCGGCCAGATTGGCGTGTGGGGCTGGCTGGGACTGGTACCGCTGGCCACCGGTGCCATCGGCTGGTGCCCGCCGTATGCCATGTTGGGCTGGAACACCTGCGCGATGAAAAAGTAAGCCTGTCAGCTGGCGTCTTGGTTCCAGTCGAGCGACTGGGCATCCGTGCCAGCCACCGAATACAGCGCCCCCGGGGCGTTGCGTGTTTGCTGGAACGCTTCCAGTGTCTCGCCCCGCATGGCGGCGTAGATGTGCAGGTTGGAGGTACCCAGCACGGCGCCCAGTTTTTCCAGCATGAAGAAGATCACGCCGTACTGGATGAGGGCGCGCCAGTTCCGGCTGCGCAGCATGTCGCATTCCTCAACCGTCAGACCGGCTTTATTGAAGCTGGCCTCTTCGTCGGCCTTGAAGGCTTCACGGTGCTGCGGCGCCACCATGGCGTGCAGGAATTTGTTCAGGCGGTAGGCCTTGACGCTGCGTTCCAGGTCAAAAGGGTAAGTGCCGGTCAGCGTGCCCGCTCCTTCAAGTTGCGTCGCCATGTGCTGCAAATGGCGCTGCGTTTCGCCGGCCACCACTGCGCCAGCCTTGTTCTCGTAGATGGCGGTGGCAATGCCGGTCATGGACGGCAGGTAGTAGGTCTGGTGCACCTTGCGGATGTTGGCCGAGAGCGCGCCGCGCATGATGAGCCACATGATGACCTCGGCGCCCTCCATGCCGCCCAGTGCCGCGTACTCGGCTTGCGTCATCTGGGTCAGGCGCACCGGGTCGTTTTCGATCAGGTCCAGAAACTGCGCGTCCCATGCGGGGTTGTTGAAGCCCGCGCGCTCGCCATGCACCTGGTGCGACAAGCCGCCGGTGGCCACAATAGCCACCTTCAGGTCTTCCGGGTAGCTCTCGATCGCCCGGCGCAGGGCCTCACCGAGCTTGAAGCAGCGCTTGGCGCTGGGAATGGGGAACTGCAGTACGCCCACTTGCAGGGGCACAATTTTCACGGGCCAGGCGGGCTCGTGCGGGCAGAGCATTGACAGGGGCGAGAAGCAGCCGTGGTCCAGCGCCTTGTCCTGGAAGAAGGACATGTCGAACTCGTCCGCCACCAGCGACTGGCCGATGTGCCTTGACAGGCCGGTGTGGCCCAGTATCGGGGGCAGGTCACGCGGCCCCCCGCCCTCGTCGGCCACCGGGTAGCTTTCGCCAATGCCCAGCGCAAAGGCCGAATAGTGGTCAAAGAAAAAGGAGGTGACGTGGTCGTTGTAGATCACCAGCAGCACGTCGGGCTGTTGGGTGGCGATCCAGTCGCGCACCGGCCCGAAGGCCTCGAAGATGGGCGCCCAGACCGGATCGTCCTGCTTGTTGCGGTCAAACGCAAAGCCGATGGTGGGCGTGTGGGAGGTAGCGATTGCGCCAATGATGGTAGCCATGGTGTCTTGTGTTTCGTTGATTAGTCGAGTGCCGCTTGGGCTCGTTGGATGACGGCAGCCTGTTTGGCAGATTCCGTCTGGATGTACTGGTTGAATTGATCGCGCGTTGGCGTGAAGGGCTCGTAGCCAAAAGAGATGAACTTTTCGCGGACATCGGGTTCGGCCAGCGCCTTTTCAATATCGCGCTGGATTTTTTCCTTCACGGGGCTGGGCACTCCTTTGGGCGCCGCGATGGCCGTCCACCCACTGACCTCAAAGTTTGCAGGGCCTCCGGCTTCGGCCACGGTGGGCACGTCTTTGAACGCAGGGAGGCGCCGGGGCGCTGCAATCGCGATGTATTTGAGTTTTCCCGCACGGTACAGAGGACCCGCCGTCGCACTCGTTCCAAGTGCATAGGCGAGTTCTCCGGTGGCGACACCGGTGTAGAGCTGGGAGGTTTCTTTATAAATGACATGCTGTGTTTCGATGCCCGTCACGGACTCAAACAGAGCCGAGCCCAAATGCACCGGATTGCCGACCGACCAGGAGCCGTAGTTCAGCTTGCCGGGATTGGATTTGGCATCGGCGATCAGGTCCGCGACATTCTTGTATTTGCTATCCACCGCAGTCGTGAAAAAGAAATAGGTTTTGAACAGCGGGAGCAGCGTGTCGAAGTCGTTTTTGGCGTTGTAGGGCAGCTTCTTGAAGAGGTGCGGATAGGCGGTGAGATGGACGTTGTCGAGCTGGATCAGGTCATGTCCATCGGTGGCGCCACGCTTGAAGGCGTCGATGGCGATGAAGCCATTCCCGCCCGGTCGGTTTTCCACTATCACCGACTGACCCCATGCCTTGGAGAGCTTGTCGGCCACCAGGCGGGCTATCCCCTCAGGACCACTTCCAACAGGAAAGGGGGTGATGATACGAACGGGTTTGGTTGGAAAGGTTTGGGCATGTGCCACCAAGGTCAGTCCCAGTGTCAGTGCGGCTGCTAGTTTTTTTATCATGAATGTCTCCAGAAGTTTGTGTTAGATCAATGCAGGCGTGGATTTTCTGGAAATCATCCGCCTCCGGGTAGAGGTTGAAATGGTGGTCGCGATAACCGGGGGTTATCAAACCGGGCTGTCATGGTGTAGATTTCCGTCTGTCCACACAGCACCACACACCATGAAACTGTCCACCCTGAAAGCGCTGGTCGCCGCCATTGAAGAGGGCAGCTTGCGGGGCGCCGGCAAACGCCTGGCCGTGTCCCAGCCGGCCTTGAGCAAGATGATTCGCGAGCTGGAAGTGGAGCTGGCTGCGCCCTTGCTGATGCGCACGTCCCGTGGCGTGCTGCCCACGGCGCAAGGCAAGGTGTTGTACGAGCGCGCCCTCAAGGTGGCCCGGGAGTTGGGTTCGGCGGTGGACGAAATCAGCCAGCTGGGCGGCGCTATGCGGGGCGAGCTGAACATTGGCGCGGTGCCGCTGGCGGTGATGCTGCTGATTCCCGAGACACTGCGCACCTTCGGGCGCGAGTTCCCCGACATTCGGCTGCGCGTGAGCGAGGAGCTGTATATCGCCCAGCTGCAACGGCTGCGCTCGGGCGAGGTGGATATTGCCGTGGGCGGCATACCGGTTGGCCTGTCGTCCGGGGAGTTCGTGATTGAACCGCTGATGAGCACCTCCATGGTGGTGGTGGTGCAAAAAGGCAGCCCGCGAGCCCTTGCCCGCTCTTTGCAGCAGTTGTCCACCGCCAAATGGGTTTACACCGGCACCTCCACCGATTCGGGCTACGCCAAGCTGCTGTTTGAGGCCCATGGCCTGACACCGCCGCCGGTGGGGGCCGTGGTCAATTCCACCCTCGCGCTGCTCTCTTTGGTGGCCACCGGGGATTACGTGGGGCTGATGCCCAAACAAATTGCCAGCCACCCCATGGCCGCGCCATTTCTGTCCATCGTGCCGGTGGTGGAAGAAGGCTTGCCATTGGCTGTGGGGGCCATGGTGCGGAGCGACTCGGTGGTGTCGCCCGTGGTGCGTCACTTCATTGCCCACCTGCACCGGGCGGCGCACCAGTTGACGCGCACTACCGGGTGAGTGCTGCGCAGAGGCCCTGAACCGGGTTTGTGCACCAGCCTTGTTCGCGGGTCACCCCAATTTGGCACCATGACTGTGCTATTTTGTACACAATTCATTGATTAAACCGTACACAAAGCTGGCACAGCTTTTGCAAGCAGGGTGGGCATGAATGCCGCCACCCCCCATGCCAGCCTTGCCGCCATCGAACTGGTGGCCTTGACCAAACGCTACGCGCAGGGCAAGCCCGCGGTGGACACCATCAACCTGCGCATTGCCAGCGGCAGTTACTGCTGTCTGCTGGGGCCGTCAGGCTGCGGCAAAAGCACCACGCTGCGCATGATCGCGGGGCACGAGTCGGTCAGCAGCGGCGACATCCTGCTGGAAAACCGCAACATCACCGACCTGCCCGCCGCCGAGCGCGGCACCGCCATGATGTTCCAGAGCTTTGCGCTGTTTCCGCACCTCAGTGCGCTGGACAACGTGGCCTTCAGCCTGAAGATGAAGAACATCGGCAAGCAGGAGCGCCACGCCAGGGCGCAGGAGCTGCTGGAGCGTGTGGCCATGGGGCACCTGGCCGACCGCCTGCCTGCCGAGCTGTCGGGCGGTCAGCAGCAGCGGGTCGCGCTGGCCCGGGCCCTGATCACCCAGCCGCGTGTGCTCTTGCTGGACGAGCCTCTGTCCGCGCTGGACCCGTTTTTGCGCATCCAGATGCGGGCCGAACTGCGGCGCTGGCAAAAAGAACTGGGGCTGACCTTCATCCACGTCACCCACTCGCAGGAAGAAGCGATGGCACTGGCCGACACCATGGTGGTGATGAACCACGGGCTGATCGAGCAAGTGGGCTCGCCGCATGAGATCTACAACCACCCGGCCAGCGAATTTGTTGCGCGCTTCATGGGCGGGCACAACGTGCTGGAGACGCCGGACGGCAAGATCGGCGTGCGCACCGACCACATGCAGGTGGCCCCCGCCAGCGAGGCCGCCCCTGACGGCCTGCACAACCAACGTGCCGTCATCACCGACGTCGAATACCAGGGCACCTACGTGCTGCTGGGGCTGCAGAACGCCGGTGCCACACCCAGCGCCAACAGCACGGCTGACCTGTCCGTGATGGTGTCCGAGGCCGCGTTTGTCGCGCGTCCTTACGCACTGGGCGAGAGCGTGCAACTGTCCTGGGCGCCGACTGCGGCGCACCGCCTGCAGGCCTGAATGCCACCCCTGTTTTTCATCCCTGTCTTCGCAAGAAGCGTTTAACCCCAAGGAGTTTTCACCATGTCTGACTCGCTCATTGATCCCGTTAAAGACAACCTGGGCAGCCTGCCGCGCCGCAGCTTGCTCAAGGGCACGGCTGGCATTCTGGCCGCCGGCATGTTCCCGGCGATCCACGCCCAGGAAAAAATCACCTTGCGTTACCTGGGCACCGCGGTGAACCAGGACAAGGCCATTGGCGAGAAGTTCGAAAAAGACACCGGCATCAAGATCCAGTACGTCGCCGTCACCACCGACGACGTGACCAAGCGCGCCGTCACCGCGCCCAACAGCTTTGATCTGATCGACACCGAGTACTTCTCGCTCAAGAAAATCGTGCCCACCGGCAACCTCAAGGGCATTGACGTCAAGCGCATCAAAAACGCCGACAAGATCACCCCGCTGTTCACCACCGGCATGGTGGCCGGCAAGGCCGTGGGCGACCAGGGCACGGCGCCCAAGAAGGTGATTTACCTGGAGGGCGAAAAGAGCAAGGTGTTCTCCAAGACGCCCACGCAGTTCATGTCGCTCATCCCCACCGTGTACAACGCCGACACGCTGGGCATCCGCCCCGACCTGATCAAGCGCCCGATCAATTCCTGGGCCGAGTTGCTCAACCCCGAGTTCAAGGGCAAGGCCGCGATCTTGAACATCCCGAGCATCGGCATCATGGACGCCGCCATGGTGGTGGAAGCCATGGGCCTCTACAAATACCCCGACAAGGGCAACATGACCAAGAAGGAAATTGACCTCACCATCAAGACCCTGATTGAAGCCAAGAAGGCCGGCCAGTTCCGCAGCCTGTGGAAAGACTTCAACGAGTCCGTCAACCTGATGGCCTCGGGCGAAGTGGTGATCCAGTCCATGTGGAGTCCTGCTGTGACGGCCGTGCGCACCAAGGGCATTGCCTGCAACTTCCAGCCGCTGAAGGAAGGCTACCGCGCCTGGGCGGCCGGTTTTGGCTTGCCCGCCACGCTGTCCGGTCGCAAGCTCGATGGGGCCTACGAGTTCATCAACTGGTTCCTCGACGGCTGGGCCGGTGCCTACCTCAACCGTCAGGGCTACTACAGCGCCGTGCTCGACACCGCCAAGTCCAAGATGGACGCCTACGAGTGGGCCTACTGGATGGAAGGCAAAGCCGCCAGCCAGGACATCAAGAGCCCCACCGGCGATGTGCTGGCCAAGGCCGGCCAGATCCGCGACGGCGGCAGCTACGAAGCGCGCATGGGCGGCATTGCCTGCTGGAACGCGGTGATGGACGAGAACAACTACATGGTCCAGAAATGGAATGAGTTTGTCGCTGCCTGATCGGTAAAAAATAAGGAAGTGAGTCCCCCATGAGTGCAGCCCCCTCTCCCTCACTTCCCGTGGCAGGTTCTGCCCCGGGCCGCAGCCTGGCGGCCGGGTGGCAGGCCCTGCCATTGACTTCGGTGTTTGTGTTGTTCTTCTTGATCCCGCTGGCGCTGGTGCTGATGGTCAGCTTTTGGGATTTCAATGAGTACGAGTTGCTGCCCGGTTTCACGTTCAAGAATTACCTGTCCATCTTTGAAGGTTGCGGCAACACGCACGAGATGTGCGTCACCTTCAAGACCTACCTGTCCACCTTCAAGTTCAGTTTTCTGGTCTGGCTGATCACGCTGTTGGTCGGTTTTGCGGTGTCCTACTTTCTGGCCTTTCATGTGCGCTCCAGCGGTGTGCAGACGCTGCTGTTTGTGTTGTGCACCATTCCGTTCTGGACCTCGAATGTGATCCGCATGATTTCGTGGGTGCCGCTGCTGGGGCGCAATGGTCTGGTGAACCAGAGCCTGGTCGGTCTGGGCCTGGTGGACACGCCGATTGAGTGGCTGCTGTTCTCGGATTTCTCGGTGGTGTTGGCCTTTGTGCACCTCTACACCATGTTCATGATCGTGCCCATTTTCAACAGCATGATGCGCATCGACCGCAGCCTGCTGGAGGCCGCCAGCGACAGCGGCGCCACCGCCTGGCAAACGCTGTGGAACGTGATCGTGCCCCTGAGCCGCACCGGCATCATCATCGGCTCCATCTTCGTCATCACCATCGTGATGGGCGACTTTGTGACCATCGGTGTGATGGGCGGGCAGCAGATCGCGTCGATCGGCAAGATCATCCAGGTGCAAACCTCGTACCTGCAATTTCCACTGGCCGCTGCCAATGCGGTCATCCTGCTGGCCATTGTGCTGATGATCATCTGGGCGCTGACCCGGCTGGTGGACATTCGCAAGGAGCTCTGAATGAAGCGTGCTCACAACTCTGCCGGTTTCTGGTTGCTGGCCGCCTTCTTTGCCTTGTTCGTGCTGTTCATGTACGGGCCGATGCTGGTCATCGTGGTGCTCAGTTTCCAGGGGCCGGAAGGCGGTCTGACTTTTCCCCTGCGCGGCCTCTCCTGGCACTGGTTTGTCAAGCTGGCCGAGGGGCTGGGGGTGGTGGACATTGGTGCCGCCCTGAAACGGTCGCTGGGCCTGGGCCTGGCCGTGATGGTGTTCACCGTGGTGTTCTCGGTGCTGGCCGGCCTGGCCTTTCGCAAAAAGCTGGCTGGGGGCAACGCCCTGTTCTTTGTGGTGGTGGCCAGCCTGATCATGCCGTCCATCATTGTGTCGCTGGGCATTGGCCTGGAGTTCCGGCTGCTGGACACCGGAATCAAGGCGGCGCTCGAATCGCTGGGCCTGCAAACGACGCTGGAGGGTTATGGCACCTCGCTGGGGCTGTTCACCTCGGCGCTGGGTGCGCACCTGACGTGGACGCTGCCATTTGGTCTGCTGATCATGTTTGCCATCTTCAACCGGTTCAACCCGGCCTATGAAGAGGCCGCCCGTGATCTGGGCGCCACCCCGTGGCAGGGCTTTCGCCATGTGGTGCTGCCGCTGATTGCCCCGTCCGTGGTGGGCATCGGCATGTTCGGCTTCACGCTGAGCTGGGACGAGATCGCCCGCACCTCGCAGGCGATTGGCGATGTGAACACGCTGCCCCTCGAATTGCAGGGGCTCACCACCACCGTCACCACGCCGTCCATCTACGCCCTGGGCACGGTCACCATGGTGGTATCGTTTCTCGTGATGGGACTGGCCGTAGGCCTGTCCAAACTGCTGGCCAGAAAGCCGCGTAACAGGCGAGAAACATGACTGAATTTGTCGCACTGACAGAAAACGAAATTTACGAGCGCATGGTGGCCACCATCCTGGACCACCGGCTGCCGCCCGGCACCAAGCTGATTGAAGAAAAGCTGGCCACGGCCTTTGGCGTGTCCCGCACCCGCATTCGCCCGGTGCTGGTGCGCCTGGCCAACGAGCAGATCGTGACCCTCACCCCCAACCGCGGCGCCGTGGTGGCCGAGCCCACCGAGAAAGAGGCCCGGGAGGTGTTTGAGGTGCGCCGCATGATCGAGCCCACACTGATCGAATGCTTCATTGCCAGCGCCGGGGAGGACGACATCGCCACCCTCACCCGCTGCATTGCTGACGAGGAGGCGGCCCGCGCCAACGGCGACATGCGCCGCGCCATCCGGCTCTCGGGCGATTTTCATCTGCACATTGCCAATGCGTCGGATCACCAGACGCTGGGACGCATCTTGCGCGAGCTGGTGTCGCGCACCTCGCTCATTCTCATGACTTACAGCAATAGCCACCAGCAGGTGCGCGCCGAGGCCACCGCCTGTGGCTGCCGGGAGCACCGCGCCTTGCTGGACGCGATCCGCCTGCGGGACCCGCGCGAGGCCGCCCGCCTGATGCGCGAGCATCTGGCGCAACTGGAGTCGCAACTGCAGTTCACCACCGACGCGGCGGACGCACCGGATCTGATTTCCCTGTTCGGCCTGGCAGACCACTGACCCCCTGATGCGCCAGCTGCTGATCATCAACCCCAACACCTCCGCCAGTGTCAGCCACTTGCTGCAAGCGCATGCGCAGCAAGCAGCCGGGCCTGACGTCCAGGTGCGCACTGTCACGGCACGTTTTGGCGCGCCTTACATTGCGTGTGAGGCCAGCTACCTGATCGCCGGACATGCGGTGCTGGATGCCTGGGCTGCCGCACTGGCGGGTACGGAGCCTACACCGGACGCCGTGCTGATTGGCTGTTTTGGCGACCCGGGGCTGCTGGCCTTGCGCGAGACCAGCGCCGCTCCGGTCACCGGCCTGGCAGAGGCCGCTTTTGCAGAGGCCGCGGCGAGTGGCCGGTTTGCCATTGTCACGGGGGGCGTGCGCTGGAAACCCATGCTGGAGCGGCTGGCTCAGTCGCTCGGTTACGGCAGCCTGCTGGCCGGCATCCACACCGTGGCGCCCACCGGCGCACAGCTGGCGGCTGATCCTGTGGCCGCGCAAGCGCTGCTGGCTCAGGCTTGCTGGCGTGCCTCGCAGGACTATGGCGCGCAATCTGTCATTCTGGGTGGCGCGGGTCTGGCGGGCCTGGCCGCCTTGATGCAGCCGCTGGTCAACGTGCCGGTCATCGACAGTGTGCTGGCGGGCACGCGTCACGCGTTGCGGACCCAAACCACAACGCATGGCGCGGCAGACCGTTTTGACGTGGATTGGCAGCATCTTTCCGCAGAATTGACAGCGCGGGGCCGCCAGCCCGCTTGATTCGTTGACGGTTCGCGGCCTTTCCGGTTTCCAGCCCCCACTTTGCCTCGCTTGGCGGGTGACAAGCGATTTGTATGGACTGAGACTTCCTCGCCATGGTTTTTAGAGGCGAATCTGACCGTCAGCTACTTTCCAAGACGCAACTGAACCCTGCCGGCGTGAAAAAACTATGATTTGGAGATGGTGTGCGGCCTATTTATGCGGACGAAATGAAATAAATTGTCAACTTATAAAATTTGAATTTATATTTATTCGTCAATAATAGATTTGAAAACTAATTTGGCGCACTAGTAGAAAATTTAGACCGGACATATGATGAAATAGGGCTTATGACCTTAATCTCCGCCCCCATGGTTTCTGATCCGAATGAAGGCACGCCTGTCTCCCCTGCCGGACCATCTGACGAGACTCAACCGCGCTACCTGCAGGTAGCCCGCGAACTTAAAAACGCTATTGCGACTGGTATCTATCCGGTAGGTGCGCATTTGCCGACAGAACTACAGCTATGTGAGCAGTTCAAGATCAGCCGCTTCACAGCGCGCGAGGCGGTGCGCATGCTGTCGGCCAGCGGCATGGTCACTCGGCGCCAGCGTGTGGGGACCATAGTGACGGCCAGTCATGAGGCGGCCCACTACGCTCCGCCCACCACCTCAGTGCAAGACTTGTGGCAGTACCCGCAGGGCACAGAGTTGCGCCTGGTCTATATCGGCAAGATCGCCCTGAGCAAGGCGCAGACACTGGAGTTTGGCATTGAGGAGGCGCGGCAGGAATGGATCTACGGCATGGGCTTGCGAATGGCTGGCACGGTGGCCGAGCAGGCGGCGGGTTCGACCCGTCCCATCAGCGTGACCCGGCTGTACCTGAACCCGATGCTCACCGGCATTGAGTCCAAGCTGCGCGGACGCCGTGGCGCCGTGCACACGATGATTGAGCAAGAGTTCGGTAGGGCTGTTGTTCGGGTGGAGCAGGAAATACGGGGTGTGTTGCTGGACGCGGACGACGCTGCCAACCTGAATGCCCTGCCCGGCGCCGCCGGGCTGCGCATTATTCGCCGCTACTACAGCGATAAAAACGAGCTGCTGGAGGTGACTGACAACGTCCATGCCAGCGACAGTTTCAGCTACCGCATGGAAATGAGAACCTGATCAGCCGGAGTCGCATAAAAGCCGGACAATTAAATCCTTATGGAAATAAATGTCCTGATAAATAATCCGTAATTGGCGGGGTATGCAAGCCGCTATGCCGTTTAAGCCAGCTTCAGCAACAAAGCCTGCGCCGCCGGTTCTGAAGAAGCCGGGTTCTGACCGGTGATCAGCAGTCCGTCGGTCACGACATACGGTTGCCAGTCTGCAACTTTGGAATAGGTGCCGCCGTTTTGCGTGAGCATGTCCTCCACAAGAAACGGCACCACGTTCGTCAAGCCCACGGCCTCTTCTTCGGTGTTGGTGAACCCGGTCACAGACTTGCCGTGCACCACCGACTGGCCATTGGCCGACTTGGGATGACGCAGCACGCCTGGCGCATGGCAAACCGCGGCGACGGGTTTTCCAGCTGCCAGCATGGTCTCAATCAGCGCGATGGACGTGGCATCTTCGGCCAAATCCCACAGTGGACCGTGACCACCGGGGTAGAACACGGCGTCGAAGTCTTGTGCCGCCATATCGGCCAGCTTGTAGGTGTTGGCCAGGAGGCCCTGCGTGGCCGGGTCAGCCTTGAAGCGATGGGTTGACTCGGTTTGGGACGAGGGATCATCGCTCTTGGGGTCCAGCGGCGGCTGGCCACCCAGGGGTGACGCGAGCGTGACGGCTGCGCCCGCGTCTTTGAAGACGTAATAGGGGGCGGCGAACTCTTCCAGCCAGAATCCGGTTTTGGCGCCGGTGGTGCCGAGTTGGTCGTGTGAGGTTAAAACCATCAGGATTTTTTTCATGGGGTGTCCAGTCAATGAGTGAGTCGGTGAGGGGGTTTACAGCGCGGCTTCGAGCACGCGGCGGCTGACCGCTGGCGTCACGTCGCCGTGCTCGCTGAGTTGGGTCATGCCGTGTTCTTCCAGCTGGTGAATCACCACATCAATGGCGTCGTGGCCGAGTCCGTAAGCGCTCAGGCGCGTGGGGATGCCCATGCGCTCAAAGAAATCACGGGTCTGGTCGATGGCCGCGGTGATGCGCTCGGCCTCGCTGCCGGTGCGGATGCCCCACACCCGTTCGCCGTATTGCAGCAGTTTGGTGTGTTTCTGTGTGCTGCGTTCGTTCAACATCGCGGGCAGCACGATGGCCAACGTGCGAGCGTGGTCGATGTTGTGCTGGGCCGTCAGCTCATGGCCGATCATGTGGGTGGCCCAGTCTTGTGGCACGCCGGAGCCAATCAGGCCATTCAGCGCGAGGGTGGCGGCCCACATCAGGCTGGCGCGGTCATCGTAGTCCGGCGCGGGTGCTGCCAGCAGCCGTGGACCGATTTCCACCAGAGTTTGCAGCAGGCTTTCGGCAAAACGGTCTTGCACCGGCGCATTCACCGGGTAGGTCAGGTACTGCTCCACGGTGTGGACGAAAGCATCGACCACACCGTTGGCGATTTGCGGCAGAGGCAGGGTGTAGGTCTTGGTCGGGTCCAGCACGGAGAACAGGGGAAACACATGGCGGCTGCGAAATGGCAACTTGGCCCCGATGTCGCGGCGGGTGATGACTGATCCGTTGTTCATTTCCGAACCCGTAGCCGGCAGCGTCAGTACCGTGCCAAACGGGAGTGCACGGGTGATGTTGCCACCGCGTTTGAGCAGAATGTCCCAGGGGTCCCCTTCAAAGGGAACGGCCGCGGCAATGAACTTGGCGGCGTCGATGACCGAACCGCCACCGACGGCCAGCAGGAAGTCAAAGCTCTGTTCGCGCACCAATTGGACGGCCTTCATAACCGTTTCGAAACTCGGGTTGGGCTCAATGCCGCTGAAGGTACTGTGCGCGCGTGCCCCCAGCGCTTGGCGCACCTCGGCTAGCGTGCCTGTTTTTTCAGCACTGGCGCCGCCGACCAAGATCAACACTTTGGCCGTGGTCGGGACCAGGGTGGACAGGTCGGTAAGTCGGCCCTGACCGAAAACAATGTGGGTGGGGTTGTGGAAATCGAAGTTCTTCATGGGTGTCCTGAGGTGGGTGATGGAGGGTGAAAGGTATAAAAGTAGACCGGTCAACTAGTTAAATGCTGCAAATTGAGGCGGGTGATAGGGTGCTGGTCAGTGCGTGCCCGGACCGAGCAACTTTTCGGTGCTGGTCATGGCGTGGTCAAACGGGGAGCCGTCGCGGCGCAATTTCGCCAGCAGGCTGGCACCCAGCCAAAGTTCATACAGGGTCAGGGCGGTTGATGGTGCCGACAACGCCGCCGAGACGGAGCCGTCCGTGCGCGCCTCTTCCAGGCACTGGGCAAGGCGTTGCACCACCCGGTCCGTGCCGTCCCGCAAGGTCAGGCGCATGGTTTCTGAAATATCCGCCACCTCCGCGCTGAGTTTGACGATCAGGCATTTGGATCCGGCCTCCACGGCCTCGCATCCGTCAGCACCCATGCCGCACTGGCTCACGTTCCAGTGCGACCAGTACCGCATCAAGCGCTCGCGGGCGCTGCCTGAACCCGATTTGAGAAGTCCGTCCAGGCGAACCAGGTAGCCGTCAATGTAGCGGGTGAGCAGTGCCTCACCAAAGCGCTCTTTGGAGCTGAAGTAATGGTAAAAAGACCCTTTGGGCACGCCTGCCGCCGTCAATATTTCGGCCAGCCCAACGCCGACAAAACCTTTGCGCGCAATCAGGCGCTCCCCGCAGTCGAGGAGGTGATGTTTTGCAGTCAGTGGGTCGGTCGCCATGGGGTGATTATGCCAAAGTAGACCAGTCGTCTAGTAACGGGATAACTCAAACCCCTTGACGTGCCGGGTTTTGGGGGAGGAGGTCTGACCCACTGGCCAGATCCGCCGCGTCAGGGGGCGATGGCCTCGCCACCCAGCGCTTCCAGCAAATCAGGCAGCAATTTGCGCAGTTCGCCGGTGGCAATGGCGGCATCGGCGTCAAAGCCGTCGTCCTTGCCGGCCGAGCTGCCTTCAAACACCACATCCAGAAACGTCAGCTTCTTGATTTGCATGCCTTCGGTCAGCATGAAGGACACGCGGCTGTCCCAGGTCAGGGCCAGGCGGGTCGGCAGCTTGCCGCTTTCCACGTACTGCTTGACCTCTTCAGTGTCCAGCGGGTGGCGGGCATAGCGCACCACGGCCTTGGACTCGTCGGCGGCCTTGAGTTCGCAATCACGGTCTACCGTGAAGCCTTGAGGTGCTTCCTGGGTAATCAGCCACTCCGACATGGCGGCCGTGGGCGAAATTTTGGTGTCCACCAAGGCGACTGCAAAACCGGGCAGGCATTTCACCAGCATGGTCACCACTTCATCGGCGCGGCCCTGGCTGCCGGCGTCAATCACCAGCAGGCTGGCCTCCGGATCAATCCAGACGAAAACAGTCGACTCCTTGATGAAAGCCATCGGCATCAACTGCAGCTTGATGTCTTCCTTGATCTCCTTGATTTCCTTTTTGCCGGGCTTGCGGCCCGTGGTGGCCTCAATCTGGGCGGTGCGCTCCTTGGCCTTGCGGGTCAACACCGAGCCGGGTACCGCCTTGGTTTCAATTTTCAGCTTGAAAATCAGCTGTCCGCTGACCGACTCCACCAGCGGGCCGTGGGCCTCACCGCGCGGTTCTGTCCAGCCGATGGACTTTTCCTGGCTGGCACCACATTCCACAAAACGCGCCCCATCCAGGCTCTCTTCCATTTGCGCCAATGACGCGGACCATCCGGCCCCGATTCGATACACGATGACGTTCTTGAACACTTGCACCCTTTTACGATTGGTTTAACCCGATAAGTATCGATGATTCCGTCAAACCGCCTGCTTCAATATTTAACGCAACTTTACAAACCTTTCATCACGCGCCATGCGGCAGATACACACGGCGCACAGACTTGCATCCAACCTGATACCAAGTTCTGTGTATCAGACTCACTCCAAAAGGATGTTCACATGAAATCAGTTTTTAAACCCGTTTTGCTTGCGGTTGCCTTGGCCACTGCCGGGTTTGCCGCATTTTCACAAGCGCCCGCAGGCGACATGATGAGGGGCACAGGAGGCATGCACGAGGGCCGTGGCCATGAGCGCATGGGCAAAATGGACCCCGCCAAGATGCAGGCACGGACGGACAAACGCAACGCCGACCTCAAGGCCGCGCTCAAGATCACCCCGGCCCAGGAAAGTGCCTGGACCACCTACACCGCCGCCATGAAACCACCGGCCGACATGATGGGCAAACGCCCTGACCGCGCCGAGATGGACAAGCTCACCACGCCCGAGCGCATCGACAAGATGAAGACGCTGCGTGCCCAGCACATGAACGACATGATGACGGCGATGGACAAGCGCGGCGAGGCGACCAAAGCCTTCTACGTCACGCTGACGCCGGAGCAGAAGAAAACGTTTGATGACCGCGCCATGCGCCACCATGGCGCTGAAGGTCGCCATGGCGGTCGTCATGACGGCAACATGCCAGCCCAGCCCAAGAAATAAGCCGGCAAACAAGGTGGGCGATCAGGCTCATCGGCGGTCCTGTCGAACTGGTTTCGGCAGGACCGTTGTTGTTTGTCAGGCCAACATTTTTTTGAGTTCGCCGCTGGCAATCAGCTTGGCCAGGTCGTTGGCGCCACCGACCAAAACCCCTTTGACAAACACCATGGGGAACGTGGGCCACCCGGTCCACAGCTTGAGTGCATTGCGCTGGCGCCAGTTGTTGAAATAGTTGCCGTATTCCAGGTATTCATAGGCCACACCGGCGGCGTCCAGCGCCTTGCGGGCCTTCTTGGGGTAGGGGTTGAAGCCCATGCCGACCACCACCACGGCATGCTGCGCGACAGCGGCCTGAACTTCGCGCATGATCGATTGTTCATGCGTTGCCACTTTTTCCCGGATGGCGGGATGAATGTGTGACTCGTCAAGTAGGGGGCGGGGCATGGCAATATCCTGGGGTTGATGGTGTCCGCATTATGCGGCGCACTGCCCTTGCCACCGCCATGGGCGCCTTGTCATGGCTTGACCTACATCAAGTCATTCTGGGGTGCCGGAGCCTAAACTGCGAATTCCTATGCCCACACCACTGCTCAAAGTTACTGCCAAGCCCCTTGGCCCAGCCATTCCTGCTGTGCGAACCGTCACGTTAACCCGGCCTTTGCACTGGCTGGTCTGGGCGTGGCGCGACATGGCCAAATGCGGCTGGCTCAGTTTTGCCCATGGCCTGGCGTTGGCCCTGGTGGGGGCGGGCATCCTCCTGGTGGCGCATGACCGCTTCTGGTTGCTGGCGGGGGCGTTGTCGGGCTTTCTGGTGGTGGCGCCTGTGCTGGCGACCAGCCTGTATGCCTTGAGCCGGGCCCTCGAGCGCGGTGAAAAACCCCATGTCCGTGTGGTGACCAGAACCTGGCTGAACTGGCAGAACAGCCACTTCAATAAATTTGGCAATGACTACTGGTGCCTGGTGCAGTTCGGCGCCTTGCTGGCGCTGGCCGCCACCGGTTGGGTGCTGACCTCGGCGGCCCTCATCACCCTGTTTGCGCCGGTGCCGATCAACACGCCGCTGGAGTTTGTCCAGCATGTGATGCTGGCTAAAAATGGATTCCTGTTTGAACTCTGGCTGGCCATGGGGGGCGTGCTGGCGGCGCCTATTTTTGCGTCTACTGTCGTGGCCATGCCCTTGTTGCTGGACCGGCGGGTGACTTTGCTGCAGGCGGTGCTGACCAGCTGGCGGGTGGTGTTGAGCAATCCCTTGCCGATGGCTTTCTGGGCCGCGATCATCCTGGGCTTTACCTTGCTGGGTTTGGGTTCGGCCCTGCTGGGGCTGATTGCTGTCATTCCGATGCTGGGCCATGCCAGCTGGCATGCCTACCGCGATCTGGTGGATGTCTCGAACCTGCCTGAGCGGGATGTACAGAAAAAGGAGTCGCGCTGATGTTCGGCTACGACGAGTCACAGATTGCCACTTTCGGGCTTACCTTTGGGGTGGGCGCATTCATGCTCTACATGCTGTTCATCATCGGACAACTGGCGTGGGAGTCGAAGGCTGGCAAGTTTGGCACCTTCATCATCTTTCTGGGTCTGGGTTTCGGCATGATCGGCTTTGTGGCCAAGTACCTGATCCAGTGGACGATGGGTATCAAGTGAGCGGCAGGTAAATCCCTTTTATTTCGTCGCCGTTTCTTTTCGACACATCCTCTACAAAACCCAGGTCACGGGCCAGCTTGAGCATCCGCTGGTTGGAATCCAGCACGGTGGCTACCAAGCGCTGCGTGCCTTGCGTGCGCAGGTAGGCGATGATTTTTTGCATCAGCAGCAGACCCAAACCACTGCCTTTGAGTTCTGAGCGCACGATCACCCCGAACTCGGCCTCGATGTTGTCCGGGTCCGTCATGGCGCGCACCACGCCCAGGGTTTGGGGCAGGCCGTCAGGCCCGGTGGTCAGGGCGATGAAAGCCATCTCACGGGCGTAGTCGATCTGCACCAGGCGCGCCAGTTCGCTGCGCTCCATGGTGCGCTTGCTGTAGAAGACCCGCATGCGGATGTCTTGCGGGTCCAGGGTCTGCAAAAACGCCATGTGCAGCGCTTCATCCTCCGGGCGGATGGGCCGCAACATCAAATCATGCCCCATCCACTGCACGGTTTCCTCCAGCGCGGCCGGATAGGGCCGGATGGCAAAGTGTCCCTCACCCGCCGGGGCTTTGGCGCTCAGGCGGATGCGCGCATCCAGTGCCATGGCGCCTTCAAAATTGACGATGAGCGGGTTGATGTCCAGCTCGGCAATCTCGGGCACTTCCGCCAGCAATTGCGACACCGCCACCAACACGCCATGCAGCGCGGCTTCATCCACTGCGGGGGTGTCCCGCCAGCCAGCCAGCAAGCGTGACACGCGGGTGCGCGAGACCAGCGCCCTGGCCAGTTGCCCGTTCAGCGGGGGTAAAGCCACGGCCCGGTCCGCCATCACCTCCACGGCCGTGCCGCCTTGGCCAAACAGAATGACGGGGCCAAAAACGCTGTCAATCGTGCTGCCCACAATCAGCTCCTGCGCATGCGCGCGGCGCACCATGGCCTGCACCGTGAAGCCCTGGATGCGCGCTTGCGGCAGCTGCCGTTGCACGCGGTCCAGCATGGTTTGTGCTGCCACGCGAACTTCATGCGCGTCCTGCAGGTTGAGGGCAACGCCGCCCACGTCCGACTTGTGGGAGATATCGTCAGACAGAATTTTCAGCACCACCGGAAAACCCATGCCTGACGCCGCCCGGGCGGCCTCCTCTGGCGACGCCCCCACGCGCTGGGTGGGCACGACCGGAATGTGGCAGGCCTCGAGCACGGCCTTGGCTTCGGGTTCGGTCAGCATCTCCCGACCGCTGGCCAGGGCCGCTTGCACCACCGCGCGGATGGCTGCCACATTCGGGCGCAGGCCCGGTACCGTGGCCGGTGGGGCCTCGGTCAGCTCGGTCTGGTTGCGCCGGTAGTTGACCAGCATGGAAAACGCCCGCACCGCCTGCTCCGGCGTGTCGAAGTTGGCAATGCCGGCGTCCTGAAATACTTGGCGTGCCTGGGCCACGGCCTGGTCGCCCAGCCAGCAGCTCATCAGGCGCGGGGCTTCCCCCGGGCGGTGCTGTGCCAGTGGCACCAGGGCGCAGGCAATGTCGGCGCTGGGCACGATGGCGGTGGGCGCGTGGATGAAGAGCACGGCCCCGGTCTCAGGGGCGTCGTTGAGCACTTTCAGGGCCTGCTCGTAGCGGGCTACCGGCGCGTCGCCAATGATGTCCACCGGGTTGCTGCGGGACCAGTTGGCGGGTAGCACGGCATCGAGCTGGTGGCGTGTTGCCTCGCTCATCACCGACAGCTTGACCCTGGCAAAAGCCGCTGCGTCTGCTGCCATGACACCGGCCCCGCCGCCATTGGTGAGGACCGTGAGGGTGTCACTGGCATTGGTGCGAAAGCGCGACAGGGTTTCAGCCGCGAGGAACAGCTCTTGCAATGTATTGACGCGCAGCATGCCAGCGCGGTTGATGGCCGCGTCAAACACCATGTCCGAGCCCGCCAGGGCGCCGGTGTGCGACGCCGCGGCCAGCTGGCCCTGGGGCGAGCGCCCGGCCTTGACCACAATCACCGGTTTGTTGCGCGCCGCGGCCCGAGCAGCCGACATGAACTTGCGCGGCGATTCGATGGATTCGGCGTACAGCAAAATCGCCCGCGTTTTGGGGTCGCTGGCCAGGTAGTCCAGCATGTCGCCAAAGTCCACGTCGGTGTGTTCACCCAGCGAAACAAAGTGTGAAAACCCGATGCCCCGGCCCTGCGCCCAGTCCAGCATGGCTGTCACCAGGGCGCCGGACTGTGACACAAAGGCCAGTTCGCCCGGCTGGGCATCAATGTGGGAAAAACTGGCATTCAAGCCCTGGTGCGGGGACAACAGGCCAATGCAGTTGGGTCCCAGGATCCGCAGCAGGTGCGGCCGCGCGGCGTCCAGCATGGCCTGCTTTTGCGCGGCGGTCATGCCCGCGGTCAGCACCACGGCCGCGCGCGTACCAAGGCGGGCCAGCTCCTTGATCAAACCCGGTACGGTGGCCGGTGGCGTGCAGATCACCGCCAGCGCTGGCGCCGTCGGTAAATCGGAGGCCGTGGCAAACACCGAGTAGCCTGCCAGATCGCGGTGACGCGGGTTGATGGCGAACAGCTGGCCTTTGAAGTTGCCCGCACTGAGGTTGTGCCACACCGTGGCGCCCACGCTGCCTGGACGCAACGAGGCGCCAAAGACTGCGATGGAGGCGGGGTCGAACAGAGAATCGAGGTTGCGAATGCTCATGGTGGAATCCCGCTCCTGTTTTTGTGGTTAGCCCATCGGCTTCACGCCGATCAGCAGGCCGTGCAGCCACAGCGCAAAGACTCCCCAGGCGATGGCACCGACGGCGACGGTGATGACCGTGGCGCCCACGTTGCCTGCGGCATAACGCGTGCCGGCCAGGCGGTCGCGCCGTCGCGCCGCGCTGAAGTCCAGAATGGACCACACCAGGAACGAGCCAAACAGCACCACGTGCGCGACGTTGCCGTTGGCCACCAGATGCGCCAGGGCCCAGACTTTGACGGCCAGCACCATGGGGTGGTGAATACGCGCCTTGATGCGGTTGCCCGGGATATAGGCGGCCGCCAGCAACACAAAAGAAACCAGAGTCAGCAAGGACGCCAGATGACGCATGCCCACGGGTGGGCTCCACAGTTGTACCGGCTGTTGTCGTGCCAGCCCAAACCCGTAGACGATCAAGCCAAAGCCCAGCAATGACGCAACCGAGAAAAGCCCTTTCCAGGGCTGGGCACCGATGCGATGGCGGGTCCGGGTTCGCCAGTCTTCGGCCACGATGCGCACCGAGTGCACGCCTAGAAAAATCAGCAAACCCAAAATCAGATATGTCATAGAGGCCTTCGTGAAATCAAGTGCCCAGCACGCGGTTTTTACCAGCCCGTTTGGCCAGGTACATGGCCTGGTCGGCGCGCCGGATGGCGTCATGGCCCGTTTCATTTGGGGCCAGTTGCGCGACACCGGCGCTGAAGGTGATCAACAGCTTTTCCGTCCCTGTCAAAAAGAAACGTTTGGTGAGTTCGCGTTGCAAACGGGTCATGGCTTCGATGCCCCGGTCCAGGGGGGTGTCCGGCAACAGAATGACAAATTCCTCACCGCCGTAGCGCGAGAGCGTGTCCTGCGGACGCATGACTTCTCGCGCCACGGTAGCCAGATGCGTCAGCGCCTCATCGCCGGTGGCGTGCCCCAGCCGGTCGTTGATGTTCTTGAAATTGTCAATGTCCAGCATGGCCATGCACAAAGGTGTTTCCTTGCGCCGGAAGTTGGACACCTCACGGTCAAGAGATTCTTCCAGACCCTTGCGATTCAGGGCGCCGGTCAGGGGGTCATGGCGGGCCAGGGCGCTCACCCGGTCCAGTTCCTGGTGCAGCTTGACCAGCTCGACTTCGGTGGCCTGCGCTTTTTCACGCATGCCGCGCAGTTCGTCGCGTGCCGACAGGCTGTCGTGCGCCATGGTGCGCGTGGCGCCCACCACATCTTTCAACAGTGGCGCAATTTCAGTGATGGTTTTTGCCTGCTCGATCAGGCGCGCATTCTCTTCCATCTGGCCGTGGTAGGCGCTGGTGGACTCGGTCATCTGTGACAGACGGTTGATAAAGGTGGCCAGCATCTGGCGCATGTCTTCATGGGCCGCCAGTGCCTGGTCCTTGGCCTCGGTCTGTTTGAAGATGAGGTCTTTCAGGCGGTGTTCCACATCATCCAGTCGGCGCAGGGTGAGCGGTGGCGTGGAGGCGATCATCAGCGCATCGATCTGGCCTCGCAGCCAGCTGTCCTCCATGCTGAGTTCGCCAATGTTTTCAATGATCAGGTGCAGCAGTTTGAGCAGGGTGTTCTTGATCTCGGCCTGGTCTTCGGCGGCGAACGACAGGCGGTGGCCAAAGTTGCCCAGCATCTGCTTGACCGCGACCACATCGGCGCCGGGTTGACGCATCGCTTTGAGCAAGGTTTGGGTTTGCTCCGAAAAGCGCTCGTCGTCATTGCCCAGCGCGGGCAATGAATACTCGATCAGTCGTGCAATCTGTTCCAGAAAGTCAGCCGTCAGGGCCGGCGCACTCATCGCGGGCACTGCAGGGGAAGCCACCGACACGGCGGCTGCGGTGACCGCTGGCGGCGCCGTAGCGGCGAGGATGCCGGGGGCTGGCTCAATGGCGGGGGGGCTGAAGCCGCCATAGGCCATCAGCGCACTCTTGACCCCGTCCCAGTTCAGCTTGCCGATGGCGGAGTCGAGCAAGCCCCGTTGTTTTTGCTGCCCCGGCGTTTTGGTCGGCAGAGCCAGGGCAATCTCCCGCAGGCGGTCCACGGGAAAAGGGGGCTCGGTGGGGACGCCTGCCACCTCACTGTAGAGGGACTGGTAATTGGCCGGGGTGGGCGCCAGTTTGCGCGCCGTCAGCAGCTTGAGCGTTTCGCGTGCGATTTCAAAAGGCTTTTTGTCGGTCATGGTTGTTGCTATATATTTAGTAGCTGCTTACGCACGTGGAACGGGGGCTGTAGCCCATTTTCATCCAAATTTAAGGGGAGCGCGCACTGCGGCCCTGATCCGCCCAGCCCAGCGCGGATTCTGTTGCATTGCAGCACAGTTTGTTTACACTGAGTCATCCGTGTCCATCAATGATTGGGAGCCCCGATGAAACCTGTTCAGGAATTACTGAAAAACCGTAGTTCAACCTTGTACGAGGTCAGCCCAAGCGTCACGGTGTTTGAAGCCTTGCGCCTGCTGGCCGACTATGGCGTGGGGGCCATGCTCGTGATGGACCAGGGCAGGCTGGCCGGCGTGGTGTCCGAGCGGGATTACACCCGCAAGGTCGCCTTGCAAGGCAAGAACTCCCGGGAAACCACCGTGGCCGAGATCATGACCCGTGATGTGATCACCGTGACCCCCAAGACCGGTACGCGTGCCTGCATGACCTTGATGAGCCAGAAAAAAATCCGCCATCTGCCCGTGATGGACGGCACCCAGGTGCTGGGCATGATTTCGATCCGCGACATCATGGACGACATCATTGCGGACCATGAGCAAACGATCTCGCAGCTGACAAGTTACATCAGCAGCTAGCGCGGTTCGGGGCCTTTACTTCACCGGAATAGGTTGCGTTGCCGGCACGGGCACCGCCGTGACGCTGTTTTTCGGACTGCCATCAATCAGCTTGTCGGAATACACCAGATAGACCAGGGTGTTGCGCTTGTGGTCCACCATGCGCACGACCCGAACATGCTTGAACAGGAACGAGGAGCGGGAGTTGAACACCTCGTCCAGCGCATCAATCTTTCCCTTGAATGAGATGGGTCCGACCTGGCGGCAGGCCACCGACGCGTCAGACGTATCTTCAGCCAGCCCGAGGGCGCCTTTGTACCCACCCGTTTTGGCATGCGACAGGTAGCAGGCCACGCCGTCAACCGCGGGGTCATCAAACACGTCCACCACGATCTTGTCATTGGGGCTCAGCAGCTTGAAGGTGGTGCTCACGTCACCAATGGTTTCACCCATGGCGCCCAGTGCGGCAGAGGTCAGGGCAAGGCAGGCAAGAATTTTTTTCATCGAAACACGTCCAGGTTGTTTAGGATTCAAGCGGGGATTGTTATCGATTCCCCGACGGCATAGCGTGAAACTGACTTTTTGAATGGTCTTGTGGGCCCTTATTTTCGAGGAAGGAATAGCCTGTTGAACTCATTGAAAGAAAGCGGAAAAAACCTGGGTCGTGAGCTCTCGAACGCGTGGGGGAACGCCTGACCGACGGCGGTCGAGGCCAATGCGCTTCATCTGAGCGGCCTTGTTCTACCAGCGGACTTGGCCTATCGGGGCGATTGTTAAAAACGACTGTAAAGCCTTTTCCGATAGGTACACTGATTCTGGTTGCAGGGGTGACAAGCGTTTCACCGCTTGATCGGCTTACCTTGGCGAATTTCAATCAACGATGCCATGAACGGAAATAAATATGGATCCCAAGAATCAAAACACGGCTGGCAAATGCCCGGTGATGCACGGCGCCAACACGGCCACCGGCAAGTCGAATATGGCCTGGTGGCCGAATGCGCTGAACCTGGACATTCTTCATCAGCACGACACCAAGACCAACCCCATGGGCGAGGACTTCAACTACCGAGAAGAAGTTAAAAAGCTGGACGTCGCCGCGCTCAAAAAAGACCTGACTGCCCTCATGACCGACAGCCAGGCGTGGTGGCCGGCGGACTGGGGCCACTATGGCGGCCTGATGATTCGCATGGCCTGGCACTCGGCCGGCTCTTACCGCACCGCTGACGGCCGTGGCGGCGCCGGCACGGGAAACCAGCGCTTCGCGCCGCTGAACTCCTGGCCCGACAACGTGAACCTGGACAAGGCGCGCCGCCTGCTCTGGCCGATCAAGAAAAAATACGGCAACAAGCTCAGCTGGGCCGACCTGATCGTTCTTGCCGGCAACGTGGCCTATGAATCGATGGGCCTGAAGACCTTCGGATTTGCCTTTGGCCGCGCCGACATCTGGCATCCGGAAGAGGACATCTATTGGGGCTCCGAGAAAGAGTGGCTGGCCCCCAGCGGCAGTGAGAACAGCCGCTACTCCGGCGAACGCGATCTGGAAAACCCGCTGTCGGCCGTGATGATGGGTCTGATCTACGTCAACCCGGAAGGCGTGGACGGCCAGCCTGACCCGCTCAAGACGGCCCACGACGTGCGTGTGACTTTCCTGCGCATGGCGATGAACGACGAGGAAACCGTGGCCCTGACCGCCGGGGGGCACACAGTTGGCAAGGCCCACGGCAATGGCGATGCCAAGCTGCTGGGCTCCGCGCCAGAGGCCGCCGACGTCGACGAACAAGGCTTTGGCTGGATGAACAAAACCACCCGCAGCATTGGCCGCGACACCGTGTCCAGCGGCATTGAAGGGGCCTGGACGACCCACCCCACCCAGTGGGACAACGGTTACTTCCAGCTGCTGCTCGGTTACGACTGGGAGCTGACCAAGAGCCCGGCCGGTGCCTGGCAGTACAAGCCGGTGAACATCCGGCCAGAAGACATGCCGGTGGACGTGGAAGACCCGTCGATCCGCTGCATGCCCATGATGACCGACGCGGACATGGCCATGAAGATGGACCCGGCGTACCGGGCGATTTCCGAACGTTTCTACAAAGACCCCGACTATTTCTCGAAAGTTTTTGCGCGTGCCTGGTTCAAGTTGACCCACCGCGACCTGGGCCCGAAGGCGCGCTACATCGGTCCCGAGGTGCCGCAGGAAGACCTGATCTGGCAAGACCCTGTGCCTGCTGGCCGCACCGATTTTGATGTGGCCGCGGTGAAGGCAAAAATCGCAGCCAGCGGTCTGAGCGTGAGCGACATGGTGACGACTGCCTGGGACAGCGCCCGCACCTACCGGGATTCAGACATGCGCGGTGGCGCCAACGGTGCCCGTATCCGGCTGGCCCCGCAAAAGGACTGGGAAGGCAATGAGCCTGCCCGCTTGGCCAAGGTGCTTGGCGTGCTCGAAGGCATTGCCGCTGCGAGTGGCGCCAGCGTGGCCGATGTGATTGTGTTGGCCGGCAACGTCGGCGTGGAGCAGGCAGCCAAGGCCGCGGGTTGCGATGTGAGCTTGCCGTTCGCGCCAGGTCGGGGTGATGCCACCCAGGAGGCGACCGATGTCGAGTCGTTCGAAGGGCTGGAGCCGGTGCATGACGGCTACCGCAACTGGGTCAAGAAAGACTACGCGGTCCCTGTCGAAGAGTTGATGCTCGACCGCACGCAGCTGATGGGCTTGACCGCCCCTGAGATGACCGTGTTGGTGGGTGGCCTGCGCGTGTTGGGCACCAACCACGGTGGCACTCGCCACGGCATGTTCACCGACCGTCCAGGCACCCTGACGAACGACTTCTTCGTCAACCTCACCGACATGGCCAACACCTGGAAGCCCACTGGCCGAAACTCCTATGACATCTGCGACCGCAAGACAGGCGAAGTCAAGTGGACAGCCACCCGGGTGGATCTGGTGTTTGGGTCCAACTCGATCTTGCGTGCCTATGCCGAGGTTTATGCGCAGGACGACAACGAGGAGAAGTTCGTGCGCGACTTCTGTGCCGCCTGGACGAAGGTCATGAACGCCGACCGCTTCGATCTGGCCTGAGGCCTGGCAGACACCCCACGCCGTCACCTGCATGCCATCTTTACGGTTTTTATACAGGCGGTTGACTAATCTCATCCCCGTTTTTACGCTCCGGTAGCCAAACTTCAGTCATTCATTTGACTCAGGAGTTGCTCATGGACATCGTATTTATTGCTGCAGCTGCCGGACTGTGGGGCCTGATGGTCTTGCTGGTCTGGGGCTTCAAAAAGCTCGAAAAACCAGCAGGAGGCCGTTCATGATCAGCCTCGAAGTTCTTTATGGCTTTGGCGGCATGTGTGCCGTCATGCTGCTCGCCTATCTGGTCTATGCGCTGATCCGCGCTGAGGAATTCTGATGAGCACCACATCGTGGGGCTTGTTGGCCCTCTACCTCGGTTTATTGCTGGTGGCGGTCTGGCCGCTCGGCATCTGGCTGGCGCGCCTGAACTCTGGCAAGCTGCCGGTCTGGATGCAACGGGTGGAGGCACCCTTGTATCGTCTGGCAGGCACCTCCGCGAAGGAGTCCATGAACTGGTCACAGTACGCGCTGGCGTTGTTGGCCTTCAATGCGCTGGGCGTGTTGTCTGTCTATGCGCTGCAGCGCCTGCAGGTCTGGTTGCCGCTCAATCCGGCCGGCATGGCCGCGGTGTCGCCTGACTCATCTTTCAACACCGCCATCAGCTTTGTCACCAACACCAACTGGCAGGGCTACGCTGGTGAGTCCACCATGAGTTACCTGACGCAGATGCTGGCGCTCGCGGTTCAGAACTTTTTATCTGCCGCGACCGGCATCGCAGTCGTGTTCGCGCTCATTCGCGGCTTTGCGACCCGCTCTACCGGCGTCATCGGTAACTTCTGGGTTGACGTGACGCGCATCACAACCTGGCTGCTGGTACCGCTGTCGCTGGTGTTCGCCGTGGTTCTGGTCGGGCAAGGCGTGATCCAGAACTTTGACGCCTACAAGGACGTGACTACGCTGGAAAGCAACAGCTACCAAGTGCCGAAAAATGGCCCGGATGGTCAGCCTTTGAAAGATGAGAAGGGCAATCCGGTCATGGAAGACATGAAGGCCGCCACGCAGACACTGGCTATGGGCCCGGTCGCGTCGCAGGAAGCCATCAAGATGCTGGGCACCAATGGGGGCGGTTTCTTCAACGCCAACTCGGCCCACCCCTATGAAAACCCGACTGCGCTGAGCAATTTGCTGCAGATGCTGGCGATCTTCCTGATCCCCGCCGCCTTGTGCTTTGCTTTCGGTCGCGAGGTCGGTGATCAACGTCAGGGCTGGGCCGTGCTGGCGGCGATGACGGTGATGTTTGTGATTGCCGTCGTTGTCATCACGCCCGCCGAGCAGGTTGGCAATCCGTTGCTGGCACCCCTGGGGGTGGACCAGACGGCAAGCAGCTTGCAGTCCGGCGGCAACATGGAAGGCAAGGAAACCCGCTTCGGCATCAATGCGTCGAGCCTGTTTGCCGTGATTACCACCGCCGCTTCCTGTGGTGCGGTGAACGCCATGCACGACTCCCTCACGCCGCTGGGCGGCATGGTGCCCATGGTGATGATGCAGCTGGGCGAAGTGGTGTTTGGTGGTGTCGGCACCGGTCTGTATGGCATGCTGGTGTTTGCCATCCTGGCGGTGTTCATTGCTGGCCTGATGATTGGCCGCACGCCGGAGTACCTGGGCAAGAAGATTGAGGCGCATGAAATGAAGCTGACCTCGATCGCCATTCTGGTCACGCCGATTGTGGTGCTGGCCGGTACGGCCATCGCCGTGCTGGCAACTAGCGGCAAGGCGGGCATTGCCAACCCGGGTGCCCACGGTTTCTCCGAAATCCTCTACGCCTTTACATCGGCTGCCAACAACAACGGCAGTGCGTTTGCGGGCCTGTCCGCCAACACACCGTTCTACAACTGGATGCTGGGCCTGGCCATGTGGTTCGGCCGCTTCGGCGTGATCGTGCCGGTGCTGGCCATTGCCGGTGCCCTGGCCGCCAAAAAACGCCTGCCTGTGACGGCAGGCACCATGCCAACCCACGGCCCGCTGTTTGTGACGCTGTTGATTGGCACCGTGCTGCTGGTGGGCTTGCTCAATTACGTGCCGGCACTGGCGCTGGGCCCGGTGGTTGAGCATTTGATGCTGTGGCCTGGTCATTGAACCGCCGAATAAGTGAGAAACTGATATGAAAACGAAAACTTCTCTAACGCTCTTTGATCCCGTGTTGATCAAACCAGCCATCCAGGCATCCTTCACCAAGCTGGACCCGCGTGTGCAATGGCGCAACCCCGTGATGTTTGTTGTCTATATCGGCAGCATCCTGACGACTTTGCTGGGCCTCCTGGCAATGCAGGGACAGGGCGAAGAGTCGGCGGGCTTCATCCTGTCCGTCTCCTTATGGCTCTGGTTCACCGTGCTATTTGCCAACTTTGCTGAAGCGCTGGCCGAAGGCCGCAGCAAAGCACAAGCGGCATCGCTACGCAGCCTGAAGAAAAGCACCTGGGCCAAAAAATTCAAGGAGCCCGCGGGCAAGGTTTTCCACGGCGCGGCATGGTTGCCCCAGGAAGCGGAAAACTTGAGAAAAGGCGATGTCGTTCTGGTTGAAACCGGCGACATGGTTCCGCTGGACGGCGAAGTCATCGAAGGCGTAGCCACCGTGGATGAGAGTGCCATCACCGGTGAATCAGCCCCGGTGATCCGCGAGTCAGGTGGCGACTTCTCGGCGGTGACCGGTGGCACTCGCGTGCTGTCCGACTGGTTGGTGGTACGCATCACGGTCAATCCCGGCGAATCATTTCTTGATCGCATGATCAGCATGGTCGAGGGCGCCAAACGCCAGAAAACACCGAACGAAATTGCACTGACCATTTTGCTGGTGGCGTTGACCATCGTGTTCTTGATCGTCACGGTCACTTTGTTGCCTTTCTCTATTTTCAGCGTCGGTGCGTCCGGTGCTGGCTCGGTGGTCAGCATCACCGCACTGATCGCCTTGCTGGTGTGCCTGATTCCCACCACCATCGGCGGCTTGCTATCGGCCGTCGGTGTGGCGGGCATGAGCCGCATGATGCAAGCCAATGTGATTGCCACCTCGGGCCGTGCCGTGGAAGCGGCGGGCGATGTGGATGTGCTTTTGTTGGACAAGACCGGCACCATCACCCACGGCAACCGTCAGGCCGCCGCTTTCCTGAGTGCACCGGGCGTGACACAGCGCCAACTCGGTATCTGCGCGATGCAGGCGTCGCTGGCCGATGAGACACCCGAGGGACGCAGCATCGTTGCACTCGCGGAAAAGCTTGGTTTTCTTCAACCTGTGATGGGCTCGACCACTGAGGTTGCGTTCAGGGCCCAAACACGCATGAGTGGCATCGATCTGGCGCAAGCCGATGGCAGCGTCCGTCAATTGCGCAAAGGTGCCGTCGATGCCATTCGCAAACACATTGAGGCGCTCGGCGGCAGCGTCCCGGCAGAAGTGGTTCGCGCTTCTGAGGAGGTATCGCGCCGCGGCAGCACGCCACTGGCGGTGGCCGATGGCCATACCGTGCTCGGCGTGGTGGAGCTCAAGGACATCGTCAAGGCAGGCATCAAGGAACGCTTCATTGAGCTGCGCCGCATGGGTATCAAGACCATCATGATCACCGGCGACAACAAACTCACGGCGGCGGCCATTGCGGCTGAAGCGGGCGTCGATGATTTCCTGGCCGAGGCCACGCCGGAGGACAAGCTCAAGCTGATTCGCCAGTACCAGGCCGAGGGACGGCTGGTGGCCATGACGGGTGACGGCACCAACGATGCGCCAGCCCTCGCGCAGGCCGACGTGGCGGTGGCGATGAACAGCGGCACCCAGGCCGCCAAGGAAGCCGGCAACCTGATCGATCTGGACTCGAACCCGACCAAGCTGCTGGAAATTGTAGAGACCGGCAAGGCCTTGCTGATGACGCGCGGGTCGCTCACCACCTTCTCGATTGCCAACGACGTGGCCAAGTATTTCGCCATCATTCCGGCGATTTTTGTGACCACCTATCCGCAGTTGGCGGCCCTCAACGTGATGCACCTGGGTAGCCCCTCGTCCGCCATTTTGTCGGCAGTGATTTTCAACGCGCTGATCATCATGTTCCTGATTCCCCTGGCGCTCAAGGGGGTCAAGTACCGGGCCATGGGCGCTGCCGTTCTACTGCGCCGCAATCTGCTGATTTACGGCTTGGGCGGCTTGATCGTGCCTTTCATCGGTATCAAGGCGATTGATCTGTTGCTGGTCGCATTGCATCTGGCCTGAGCCTAGGCTGCCCCAGCAACCAAATTAAAGGAATCATCATGAAAAACATTCTTCGTCCTGCATTGGTCCTGTTCACCGTGCTCACGGTGGTGACCGGTGTGGTCTACCCCCTTTTGACGACCGGTTTGGCGCAGTCATTGTTTCCGTCACAGGCAGGCGGCAGCCTGATTCTGCGTGACGGCAAAGCGGTCGGCTCCAGCCTGATCGGCCAGAACTTCAGCGACCCGAAACACTTCTGGGGCCGGCCTTCAGCCACGGGTCCCATGTCCTACAACGCCTCGGCTTCCAGTGGTTCCAATCAGGGCCCGCTGAACCCGGCACTCACTGATGCTGTCAAAGGCCGTATTGAAGCCTTGCGTGCCGCCGATCCTGGCAACACGGCACCGGTGCCGGTTGACCTGGTCACGGCGTCCGCCAGTGGACTGGACCCGCACATCAGCCCCGCCGCGGCGCACTTCCAGGTGGCCCGAGTGGCCAAAGCCCGCGGCCTGATATTGGAGAAGGTTCAGAACCTTGTGGATCAGCAGGCCGAAACGCCGCTCCTCCCCTTTCTCGGTGAGTCTCAAGTCAATGTACTCAAGCTCAATCTGGCGTTGGAGGCACTTCGTTGAGGACCGTGCTGACCTGGTGATATTCTCAATCAGGTACTCTTGAAAAGACCCCGATACAGATGGCATTGCATGGCTAGTTTTCCAGACGCCCGGCCGGACCCGGACCAACTCCTTGAAAGCCTCCGAGGCGAAGGGGAGCGCGCACGTGTCGGCAAGTTGCGCATTTACTTTGGTGCCGGCGCGGGCGTGGGCAAGACCTACGCGATGCTCAATGCGGCGCAGCGCGAGCACCTGGAGGGACGGGATGTTCTGGTCGGTGTGATCGAAACCCATGGCCGCAGCGAAACCGCCGAATTGCTGACGGGCCTCAAACAAGTGCCGCTGCGCGAAGTGCCCTACCGCGGCCGCACCCTGTTTGAATTCGACCTGGACGCCGCACTGGCCGCCCATCCGGCGGTATTGCTGGTTGATGAACTGGCGCACAGCAACGCCGAGGGCTCGCGCCACCCCAAGCGCTGGCAAGATATCCAAGAGCTTCTGGATGCCGGCATTGACGTGTGGAGCGCCCTCAATGTCCAGCATCTGGAAAGCCTCAATGCCACAGTGGGTGCCATCACCGGTATCCGCGTGCAGGAGACCGTACCCGATACCGTGCTGGACCGGGCCGATGAAATCATCCTGGTGGACATCACGCCCGACCAACTGCTGGCCCGGCTCAAAGCCGGCAAGGTCTACCTGCCACAACAAGCCGAACGTGCAGCCCAGAATTTTTTTCGTAAAGGCAACTTGATCGCCCTGCGCGAGATTGCCCTGCGCCGCACGGCTGAGCATGTGGAAGACGACGTGCGAAGCTACCGCATCGAACAATCGCAATCCGGGACCGGTCACGCCCTCACCAGTGCGCCGGCCTGGAACACCTCCGGCGCTATCCTCGTGTGTGTCGGCCCCCATGAGGGGGCCGAGCATGCCGTGCGCAGCGCTGCACGGCTGGCCGGCCAGCTCAACGTGCGCTGGCATGCGGTCTATGTGGAAACGCCTGCACTGCAGCGCCTGCCATCCCCTGTGCGCGACCGCACGCTGGCTGTGCTCAAGCTGGCCGAAGAACTGGGCGCCAGCACTGCGGTGCTCGCCGCGAATGATGTGGCGGCCGAACTTCTGCAGCAGGCGCAGACCCTGAACTGCGCCACGCTGGTCACCGGCCGACCCCGCACGCCGCGCTGGCAAGCACTGTGGCGAGTCATGCGCCCTACCATCACACGCCAGCTCGCCATGCTGGCCCCGGAGTTGGACCTCGTCGAGGTGGGTATGGCCGACAGTACACGCCGGCTGCCGCAGGTCGTGCCTCGCACTGGCCGGGAGGAAGAAGAGGCCGCATCATGGCGCGACGCCTGGCCCCGCTATGCCTGGTCGGCCGCTGCCTGCCTGCTGACCACACTGCTGGCCTGGCCGTTGCTGACCCGAATCGACCTGGCCAACATCGTCATGCTGTTCCTGCTGTATGTGGTGCTGGTGGCTGTGAAGCTGGGGCGCGGCCCGGCCATCCTGGCGGCTGTGCTGGGCGTGGCCTCATTCGATTTTTTCTTTGTGCAGCCGCGCTTTTCGTTCGCGGTCAGCGATGTGCAATACCTGGTGACGTTTGCGGTGATGCTCGGCGTGGGCTTGATGATTGGACAACTTACCGCGCGCCTGCGCTTTTCGGCCCGCATTTCAGCGAGTCGCGAGCGTCGCGCCCAGGCGCTGTTTGAGTTGACTCGGGACCTGTCGGCCGCGCTGCAGGCCGTCCAGGTGGTGGAACTCGGCGAGGCCGCCGTGCAGCGTACCTTTGGCGGCCAGGCCCGGGTGCTGCTGACCGATGCCAACGACCAGCTGGTGCTGGGTGACGATCTGGCCGACTCCATCGATGCCAGCATTGCCGACTGGGCGTTTCACCACGGGCAGCGTGCCGGCCTGGCCACCACCACCCTGCCTTCGCACGCGTGGCATTACGTTCCCTTGCAGGCGCCGATGCGGATTCGCGGCGTGCTGGCACTCAAGCCTGCTCAACCCCGCTGGCTGGTGATTCCCGAACAGGTTAAGCAACTGGAGACGCTGGCGCGCCAGATCGCCATTGCGATAGAGCGGGTGCACTATGTGGAGGTAGCGCAAGCGGCGGTGGTGCAGATGGAATCCGAAAGCCTGCGCAACGCGCTGCTGGCGGCCATGTCACATGATGTGCGCACACCCCTCACCGCGCTGGTGGGGCTGGCCGAGTCGCTCGAACACTCGACGCCACCGCTGGCCAATGACCAGGCCGCCTCGGCGCGCGCCATCAGCCAGGAGGCGCGACAACTCAACGCGCTGGTCACCAACCTGCTGGACATGGCCCGCTTGCAAAGCGGCCAGGTCAACCTGCGCAGCGACTGGAACTCGGTCGAAGAGTTGGTGGGCAGCGCCATCCGCGCAGCACGCCACGCCTTGGGCGATGCCATGGTGCAAACCGACGTGCCCGCCGACTTGCCTCTGGTGGAGTTCGACGCGGCGCTGATGGAACGGGTGCTGGTGAATCTGCTCGAAAACGCTGCCAAGTATGGTGTTTCTGCGGCGCCCGACACCCGGCCCATTCTGGTCAGCGCCCGGGTCACACCCACCACACTGGTCATAACGGTACGCGACCACGGGCCAGGCCTGCCGCCTTCGAGCAAAGGCCAGGAGCAAACCCTGTTTGAGAAGTTCACACGCGGCAAGACCGAATCGGCCACGCCCGGTGTCGGCTTGGGGCTGGCCATCTGCAAGGCGGTGGTGGATGCCCACCGCGGGCACATCACGGCCGCCCAAGCCTTGGGTGGTGGTGCAGAATTCATCGTCACGCTGCCACGCATGCCGCCGCCGGAACTCTTCGTTACAGACGACGATTGAACCTTAAACTATTTTTCCATCCCCCACATGCCTGCTCCCATTGCCGTCCTCATTGAGGATGAACCCCAGATTCGGCGCTTTGTTCGCGCGGCACTCGAAGCTGAGGGCTGGCAGGTGCACGAAGCCGACACTGTCAAAAAGGGTTTGACGGAAGCAGGCACCCGCAAACCCGATCTGCTCGTTGTCGACCTGGGCTTGCCCGATGGGGACGGGCTGGAACTGATCCGCGACGTGCGCAACTGGTCCAACGTGCCCATCGTGGTGCTGTCGGCGCGGGCTGACGAAGCTGACAAGATTGCTGCGCTCGATGCCGGCGCCGACGATTACCTCACCAAGCCATTTGGTGTGGGCGAACTATTGGCTCGGGTGCGCGCCAACCTGCGCCGACCACGCACCGCGTCAGGCGACGGCGCAACAGACGCATCGGGGGACACCGAACCGACCTTTCGCTTTGGCGACGTCGAAGTGGACCGACCGGCGCGCATTGTGCGGCGCAGCGGCGCGGAGGTGCACCTGACCCCCATCGAGTACCGCTTGCTGGCAGTGCTGATTGCCAACGTGGGCCGGGTGCTGACGCACCGTCAGTTGCTGCGCGAGGTATGGGGTCCTTCGCATGCGGGGCAAAGCCATTATTTGCGGATTTACATGGGGCACCTGCGACAAAAGCTCGAAGCCGATCCAGCCCAGCCTCGACATTTGCTGACGGAGACCGCAGTGGGCTATCGCCTGCTTCGTGAACCCTGAAAAGTCACTTGAGTTTTTGATATTGCTATTAAATAGATAGCTACTACCGCATGTCCCACCTGGGCTACAGCCCATTTTTATATAAATTTTGTCTGCGCTGCTTGCCGGTTGTCACCCGTCAACCCAGAAAGAAGCGCAGCATTTCCCGCGTGGCGTCGGGCCCTTGGGCGTCGGTGTACGAACCTTTGGCGTCGCCGCCCGACCAGGCGTGCCCGGCGCCGTGCACCACCCAGTGTTCGGCCATGACCCGGCCTTGCGCACTCTGGTGGATGGCGCGGGTGTAGCGCCGCCCGCGGGCCGACACACCCTGTTCGACGCGCGCGCTGCCTGCTGTACTGGCGGGGGTCGTCGCACTGCCCAAGGCCGCGGCAATCACCTTCTCGCCGTTGCGGGGATGCACGGTCTGGTCCTGGTCGCCGTGGAACACGATGGTGGGGACGGCCGTCTGCGTGTGCGCCTGCTGTGCTGCGGTGTGCGCCGCGCCAAAACGCTGGCCCTTGCCGGGCATGCTGATGCCGGCTTCACCGCTCTTCATCACCATGAGCGCTTCCGCCACATTGCTGGCCGATCCACTGGGCAGCCCGGAGTGAACCCCCACCGCCGCAAAAATCTCCGGGTACGCGCCCGCCACGATGGCCGCCATTGCGCCCCCGGCCGACAGCCCGACCACGAAGACGCGCCGGGCATCCATACCGTGTTTTTGTATGACCATCTGCGTCATGCTGGCGAGCAGGGCGGGTTCGCCGCTGCCACGCTTCTGGTGGTTGTGCTTGAACCAGTTCCAGCAGCGTGACGGGTTGGCGTCTTGCGACTGCTCCGGGTACAGCACGCAAAAACCTTGTTCGCGCGCGCGTTCATTCATGCCGGTGCCGGCTGCAAAGTCATCCGGGTTTTGCGTGCAGCCGTGCAGCATGACGACCAGCGGCAAGGACCGCCCCGCCTGGCCCGGCGGGACATAGAGCTTGAAGCCGCGCGTGAGGGTGGCGTGGGTATGTGTGCCGCGGGTGAAGTCGCCGGTGTTGGTGGTGCGCGCATCCACCTCGAACACGCAGCCGTCCAGAATCAACGGTGAATCCTGGGGGCTTGACGCTTCAGGCTCGGGGTGCAGCGCCGTGCCTGCAGTGTCACCATGGAGTGCACGTTGGATGGCTTGCGTTGCTTCAGTCAGGCGGCCTGACTGAGTCAACTGGGTGGCTTGGCGCATCAGGGCCTGGAGGGTGTGGTTCATGCGAGCTTTCGTGGGGGGTGGTGGGGAGCGGCGCGGATCAGGGCGGGCAGTGCGGTGCAGGTCAGCGCAGGCGGCCGGCCAGTGCGGCCTTTACCGCCGGGCTGGCCTGCAGTGCGCCCAGCACCTCGATCGAGGTGATGGTGGCCAGGGCCAGTTCAGGGGTGACGTCAGGTGCGATCGTGGCGAGACCGAGCACGCGTATCTGCAAGGTCTGGTGGGCGTCCTGCACGGCGCGCAGGTCGTCGGCGCTGAAATGCTGCAACCCCAGCACAAACATTTTGCGTGCCACCACCTGCCTGACGGCTTCTGCGTGGGTGCCGAGCTGGTTGCGGATGGCGGTGCGGATGAAATCGGTGCGGTTGCCGTAAAAACTCTCGGCTACCAGCAGATCGATCTGCCCCAGGTCGACAAACCCGAGGTTGATGGTGATCTTCTCGGAATCGGCAACTTTGGCTTTGACGGGTGCGACAGCAGGGCTATTGTTCATGACGCCATCTTAACACCATCCCATTACCATCCGTATGGATGGTAATTTTATTAAACGATCACCTCATCCGCCCAGACGGTGAAACGCTGCAGCGTGTTCGGCCCGAAGGTGCTGGCCAACGCCACATCGCAGGCGTCACGCCCGCGGGCCATGAGGACGCGGCCGATGCGTGGTGTGTTGTTGCGCGCATCAAAGGTGTACCAGCGGTCGCCCAGGTAGGCCTCAAACCAGCCTGCAAAGTCCATCGGCCCGGGGATCGGCGGGATGCGGATGTCCCCCAGGTAGCCGGTGCAGTAGCGCGCCGGAATGTTCATGCAGCGGCACAGGGCGATGGCCAGGTGGGCGTAGTCCCGGCACACGCCCTGGCCCTCGTTGTAGGCCTCCCAGGCAGTGCGGGTGCGCCGGGCGTGGTGGTAGCCGAACTCAATGCGCTGGTGCACAAAGTCGCAGATGGCCTGCACCCGTGCCCAGCCGGTGGGGCCGTTGCCAAACTGCGCCCAGGCAATGGCAGAGAGTTGATCGGTCTCGCAATAGCGGCTGCCCAGCAGGTAGACCAGTGTGGACTCGGGCAACTGCTCGACCGGTGTTTGCGTCACCCACGGGGCCACGATGTCGGGCAGGCCGGTGTCATTGACGAGCGCATCGGTGCTCAGCACAAACCGCCCCGCTGGCGCCACGATGCGGCTGCACCAGTTGCCAAACAGATCGCGGTAGGTGGTGACGTCGACCACGGGGCTCGTGAAGAGCAGGTCCGGGCGCACCAGGTCGGGTGCGCGTGAGTGGTGAATGCTCAGGGCCAGAATCATGGGCGTCGAAGCGGGGCACTCGTACTCCATCTCGAAGCCCACACGAATTTGCAGATGGGCCGCGGGCGACTGTTGCTGCAGGTAGGTTGGGGGCCGTTCGTTGAAGGGATCGTGCGGTTCGTCGTTCATGTAGATCTCCATTGAGGCATCCACCAGGATGGGATGGAACCGACACGCGGGACCGCGATCGAGTTCGTCCCATGATAGGCCAGGCCGTGATGCCCGGTTTGTTCGTTGCCGCACAGAGGGGCTGCCAACCAAGCAGCTGGCATGTGCCAAAAAGAAAAGGCCCCGCAGGGCCTTTTCTTTTTGAGCGACAACGTCGCGCGTGCAAATTACTTCTTTGCAGCAGCCTTGGCCTTCTTGGCGGGGGCAGCAGTCTTTGTCGCAACTTTTGCTTTCTTTGCAGGAGCGGCGGCTTTGACAGCAGCTTTGGGCTTGGCAGCCGCCACAGGCGCGGCAGCGGCGGGAGCTGCCTTCAGCGCTGTGCGTTCGTCGCGCAAGGCATTGATCTCGACGCCGAGTTTGTTTTTGCGCTCGGTCAGCTTGGCAATGTTCGCGGTCAATTTTTCAATCGCCTTGGCGGTCTTGGACACGGGTGCCTTCTTCGCAGGGGCCTTGACCACAGGCTTTTGTGCCTTCGCGGGTGCCGTTACTTTCTTGGTTGTCGTTGCAGCTTTTGGGGCCGCTTTCTTTGCAGTTGCCATTTGTGAAGTTCCTATTTTTTAACCTGGCGAAAAGTTTTGCCAGGCCCATATTGTCCCTAATATTTCTGATTGCCTGAAAAATCGGAATTTTTGCAAATCAAACGTCGATATTTCCGGCACGCAATGCGTTCGCTTCAATGAATTCCCGGCGGGGTTCTACCTCGTCGCCCATCAGCATGGTGAACACGCGATCGGCTTCAATGGCATCGTCAATCTGCACTTTGAGAAGACGGCGAACCGTAGGATCCATCGTGGTTTCCCAGAGCTGCGAAGGATTCATTTCCCCCAGACCTTTGTAGCGCTGGCGTGAGGTGGCGTGCTCGGCCTGTGCAATCAGCCAGGCCATGGCTTCGCGGAAGTCAGATACTTTTTCTTCCTTCTGGCGCTCACCTTCACCACGCATCACCTTGGCACCTTCGCCCAGCAGGTCCTTGAAGGTTTTGGCTGCTTCGGCGAGCGCGGCGTAATCGGCGCCGTGCACAAAATCCTGGGTGAGCACACTGCTCTTGACGTTGCCGTGGTGGCGACGGCTGATGCGCAAAATGGGCTTGTCCGTGCGCACGTCAAACTCACCGGCCACTTCGGCATCGGGCAGTTTGGCTTGCAGTTCGGCTGCCGATATCTCGGCGTCGGCCACGGTGTCCAGGTTCAGGGCCACGCCGTCCGCGACGGAGCGCAGCGCTTCGGCGTCCATGAAGTTACGCAGTCGGGCGATGACCGATTGCGCGACCTGGTGCTTGCGCGCCAGTTCGGCGAGCGTGTCGCCGTTGAGCGTGGTGCCCTTGTCGCCACCCGTGTGCACGGAGGCATTCACCAGCGCAATGCGCAGCAAGAAGCCGTCCAGGGCGCTGGCATCTTTCAGGTACAGCTCTTCCTTGCCGGCCTTGACCTTGTACAGCGGCGGTTGTGCAATGTAGATGTGGCCACGTTCCACCAACTCTGGCATCTGGCGGTAGAAGAAGGTCAGCAGGAGTGTGCGGATGTGCGCACCGTCCACGTCGGCATCGGTCATGATGATGATGCGGTGGTAGCGCAGCTTGGCGACGTTGAAGTCGTCATTGCCAGTAGTGCCACCAGCCTTGCCGATGCCGGTGCCCAGGGCGGTGATCAGCGTCAAAATTTCGTTGCTGGTCAGCAGCTTTTCGTAGCGCGCTTTTTCAACGTTCAGGATCTTGCCGCGCAGGGGCAGGATGGCCTGGAACTTGCGGTCGCGGCCCTGCTTGGCCGAGCCACCGGCGGAGTCACCCTCGACGATGTAGATCTCGCACATCGCCGGGTCTTTTTCCTGGCAGTCGGCCAGTTTGCCGGGCAGGCCCATGCCGTCGAGCACGCCTTTGCGGCGCGTCATGTCACGGGCTTTGCGTGCCGCTTCGCGGGCGCGTGCGGCCTCGATGATTTTGCCGACGATGATCTTGGCATCGGCCGGACGCTCTTGCAGGTAGTCGTACAGCAGCTTGCTCACGATGTCTTCCACCGGACCGCGCACCTCGGAGGACACCAGTTTGTCTTTGGTCTGGCTGCTGAATTTGGGCTCGGGTACTTTCACGCTCAGCACGCAGGTGAGGCCTTCGCGCATGTCGTCGCCGGTGACTTCGACCTTGGCTTTTTTAGCGATTTCGCTGTCGTCGATGTATTTGTTGATGACGCGGGTCATCGCGGCGCGCAGGCCGGTCAGGTGGGTGCCGCCATCGCGCTGGGGAATGTTGTTGGTGAAGCACAGCACCTGCTCGTTGTAGCCGCTGTTCCACTGCATCGCCACTTCGACACCGATGTTGGTGTTCTGGTCGCTTTGGCGGTCGCCCATGGCGTGGAAGATGTTGGGGTTCAACACCGTCTTGCCCTTGTTGATGAAGTTGACAAAACCTTTCACGCCGCCTGCGCCGGAGAAGTCGTCTTCTTTGCCGCTGCGCTCGTCCTTGAGGCGGATCTTCACGCCGTTATTCAAAAAGCTGAGTTCGCGCAGGCGCTTGCTCAAAATCTCGTAATGGAAGTCAGAGTTGGTCTGAAAAATTTCCAGGTCGGGCAAAAAATGAACTTCCGTGCCACGCTTTTCGGTATCACCGATCACCTTCATGGGTGAGACTTCGACGCCGTTGACCGTCTCGATGAGACGGTTCTGCACAAAGCCTTTGCTGAACTCCATCACATGCACTTTGCCATCACGCCGAATCGTCAGACGCAGCATTTTGGAGAGCGCGTTCACGCAGCTCACGCCCACGCCGTGCAGGCCGCCGGAGACCTTGTAGCTGTTCTGGTTGAACTTGCCGCCCGCGTGCAGTTCGGTCAGGGCGATTTCAGCGGCCGAGCGTTTGGGCTCGTGCTTGTCGTCCATCTTGATGCCGGTGGGGATGCCGCGCCCGTTGTCCACCACGCTGATGGAGTTGTCGGAGTGGATGGTGACCAGAATGTCGTCGCAGTGGCCTGCCAAAGACTCGTCAATGGAGTTGTCCACGACCTCGAACACCAGGTGATGCAAACCCGTGCCATCGGACGTGTCGCCGATGTACATGCCGGGCCGTTTGCGTACCGCTTCCAGCCCTTCCAGAATCTGGATCGAGCCCTCGCCATAGGCTTCGGAGGCGCCTACCTGGTGCGCATCAATGGTCGGCTGGAAGTTGGAGCTGTCAGAGGTTCCCTCTCCCGTGTGCACGGCATCGTCACCGTTTTCGGCGGGTTGAACTGGCTTGTTTTCTTCGGTCATGGCTAACTTCTCTAACAATTTCTCAAACTCTTGAATGACCAAACCCGCAATGAACTTTGCGTTCATCGCGGGTTTGGGTTTTGTATTGCTACAAACTTGGCGGCATCAAATCCGCATGGGCATCACCACGTATTTGAAAGTGGCGTTGTCGGGGATGGTGAACAAGGCCGAACTGTTGCCGTCGGACAGCTCCAGCTTGACCATGTCCTGGCTCATGTTGCTGAGCGCGTCAATCAGGTAGGTCACATTGAACCCGATCTCGATGCTGTCGCCGCCGTAATCAATATCGAGCTCGTCCACGGCTTCTTCCTGCTCGGCATTGTTGGACGCCACACGCAAGGTGCCGGGGTCAATATTGAGGCGAACACCCTTGAACTTGTCACTGGTCAAAATGGCCGTGCGCTGCAAGGTGGCGAGCAAGGCGGCACGGCCCAGCGTGATGCTGTTCTTGTGGTTCTTGGGGATGACGCGGTTGTAGTCGGGAAACTTGCCTTCGACCAGCTTGGTCACGAATTCCATGCCGTCAAATGTGAATTTGGCCTGGTTGTTGGCAAACTGCATTTCAATCGCACCATCGGCGTCGCTCAACAGGCGCTGCAGTTCAATCACGGTTTTGCGCGGCAGGATGACCTCTTGTTTGGGGACTTCCACATCCAGGGTGGCCGAGGCAAAGGCCAGGCGGTGACCATCGGTGGACACCAAACTCAGCTGCTGGCCTTCGGCGACGAACAAAATGCCATTCAGGTAATAGCGGATGTCATGCACCGCCATGGCAAACGACACCTGGCTGAGCAGGTCTTTCAGGGTCTTTTGCGGCACGCTGAACACCGGGCCAAAGTTGGCGGCCTCTTGCACCAGTGGAAAGTCCTCGGCGGCCATAGTTTGCAGCGTGAACTTGCTCTTGCCGCCTTTGAGGATAAGTTTGGCTGCGCTGGATTCCAGCGACACCGTCTGGTCCGATGGCATGGTGCGCAGAATGTCAATCAGCTTGCGGGCGCCCACAGTGGTGGTGAAATTGCCCACATCGCCATCCAGCTCGGCGGAGGTGCGGATCTGGATTTCCAGGTCACTGGTGGTGAGCTGCAGCGAGGTGCCCGTTTTGCGAATCAGGACGTTGGCCAAAATGGGCAAAGTGTGCCGACGCTCAACAATGCCGGCAACTGATTGCAGAACTGCTAAAACTTTGTCTTGTGTGGCCTTCAGGACGATCATGTCAACCTCTTATTTAATGTCTTCATTCAAATCAATAACGCGCAGGCAAGCGTGTTTGGGCAAATACCGGCATTTTCCCATTTTTATGAGGGGGATCAGCCTTTGAGCGTCTGCTCAAGCACATGAAGTTGCTGGTTCAGTTCGGTCATCTGCTGGCGTTCGCCGCCAATTTTGCGTACGGCGTGGAGCACGGTCGTGTGGTCACGTCCTCCAAACAGCTCGCCAATTTCAGGCAGACTTTTTTGCGTCAGTTCTTTTGCAAGGTACATGGCAATCTGGCGCGGCCGGGCAATGCTGGCCGGCCGCTTCTTTGAGTACATGTCCGCAATTTTGATCTTGTAGTAATCCGCCACGGTCTTCTGGATGTTTTCCACCGAAATCTGACGGTTCTGGATGGACAACAGATCGCGCAGCGCTTCACGGGCCAGCAGAATCGAGATTTCTTTCTGGTTGAAGCGGGAATAGGCCAGAATTTTCCGCAAGGCACCTTCAAGCTCGCGCACATTGGAGCGCACGTTTTTAGCGACAAAAAATGCCACTTCTTCCGGCATCTCAATGCCTTCGACCCGTGCTTTGTTGATCAGAATGGCGACCCGCATTTCCAGTTCCGGGGGCTCAATGGCCACGGTCAAACCGGAATCAAAGCGCGACACCAGTCGCTCATGAATATCGGTAAGACCTTTCGGATAGGTATCACTCGTCATCACAATGTGTGATTTTTTGGCCAACAAGGCTTCAAACGCGTTGAAAAACTCTTCCTGGGTGCGTTCTTTGTTGGCAAAAAATTGAACATCGTCAATCAGCAGCAAATCCAGGGAGTGATAACGCTCCTTGAATTCATCAAAAGTCTTGCGCTGGTAGGCCTTAACCACATCAGAGACAAACTGTTCTGCATGGATGTAGAGAACTTTGGCAGACGGCCTGTCTGCCAGCAGCCGGTTGCCCACCGCATGCATCAAGTGGGTTTTGCCCAAACCGACGCCGCCATAGATAAAAAGCGGGTTGTACAAGTGCCCTGGCATACCCGCCACGTGCATGGCAGCGGCGCGTGCCATCCGGTTGGCCGTACCTTCAATCAGGGTGTCAAACGTCAAGGCTGTGTTGAGGCGGTTCTTGAGGTTGTCCGGGACGCGGTCTTCACCCACGTCGACGGTTTCATCCATCGCGATAGGTTCAACCGAGCGCTGGGAGGTCTGGCTTCTGGGAACGATTTCCCGCGGAGCGAGTGCTAACTCTATCTGAACTGATTGACCAGACAGCTTCTCAAGCAAGTTGGAAATGCGGCTGCTGTACTGCGCCCGGATCCAGTCCAGCTTGAACCGGTTGGCCACGAAAATAGTGACTTTCGTGAGGTCGTCGGTGACCCGCGCTGTGAGTGGTTTTATCCAGGTGTTGAACTGCTGCTCAGGAAGCTCTTGCGCAAGTTGATCGATGCAGGTTTGCCACAGGCTTTGCCCTGCGCCATTGCCGGTCGAGCCAGGCTGGCTGGCGAATTGTCCCTCTGTCATTGGTGGTATCAGCTTCTGTGGATAGTTATAAATTGCTGTGCCTTCCATTGTAAATTATCAAGAATTTATCCACAAGCTTGATGCGACCTCATGCACCTTTGGTGCAGCGATCGGTATCTTGTGTAAGGTGTTGCCTCGATTGAGAAAATTTGCGATAATCCGCGGTTCCCCTGATTGTGTTCAGGGGTGACAAGACAGCGGCCCACCCATTTTTAGTAATTTCTAGCAGTGGCGGGCCGACATTGAGCCCTTTAGGATTTCCAAAATGAAACGCACTTACCAACCCTCCAAGATCAAACGCGCCCGTACTCACGGTTTTCTGGTTCGTATGAAAACCCGTGGCGGCCGTGCTGTGATCAATGCTCGTCGCGCCAAAGGCCGCAAGCGTCTCGCAGTCTGAATTTGACTGCCCTAAAAGCGCGCAGCTGATCAGTTGTTTTGGCGCCGCTTTAAATTGCAGCGACTGAAAACGCGAAGCCAGTTTCAGGCTGTGCTGGCTGGCGGAACCGTGGCTCGTACAACGCATTTTGCTTTGCATCGTGTGGCGCTTGATGCTGCCCCAGTCAGCATGAGTGCTGGCGATGCCTCCATGGCGCTTTTTGCTGTGCAAGCGGTGTGGTTGGGCGCCATGGTGCCCAAGCGATGGGCGAAGCGAGCTGTCACCCGCAACGCGATCAAGCGACAGATTTACGCGGTCAGTGCCGATTTTGAATCGGCTATGCCTGTTGCTGCACATGTTGTTCGTTTGCGTGCTGGTTTCGATCGTGTCCATTTTTTGAGTGCCACGTCCGAAGCGCTCAAGGCGGCTGTGCGTCTGGAGTTGCAGCAGTTGTTTGCCAGGGTGACGGTGCGCCAGGCCTTGCCGGCAGTTCCATCGAGTTCACCATGATCAAAGCCTTGCTGATTGCTCTGGTCAAGGGTTACCGCTTGTTTCTCAGTCCGTGGCTGGGATCTTCATGCCGGTTCGAGCCCACTTGTTCTGCGTACTCATTGCAGGCTTTACAGTTTCATGGTGCAGCCGCTGGCGGCTATTTGACATTGGCGCGCATTGCCCGCTGTCACCCTTGGTGTGCCGGCGGACATGATCCTGTGCCCACCGAAACCCCCCGGCTCTTTACCCAGCTGATTCCCTCTTCCAATCAAAAGAAGTCTTCATGAACGATATTCGCCGCACCATTTTGTGGGTGGTTTTTGGCTTTTCCATGGTTTTACTGTGGGATCAGTGGCAGGTATACAACGGCCACAAAGCAACCTTCTTCCCAGGCCCCGCAAAGACTGCTGTGGCCGCCAATCCTTCTCTGCCTGCTTCCAGTGCAGCGACGGGCGTGCCTGTACCCGTGCTTGCGACCAGCAATACGCAGACGCCAGCGAACGCTGTCCCGGGCGAAATAGCGGCCAATGTGGTGGCTGCTCCGCGGGAGAAGGTCGTTGTGACGACGGATGTGCTCAAGCTGACTTTTGACACTGAGGGTGGATCCGTCATCCAGACTGAATTCGTCAAGCACGTGGATATGGCTGACAAGTCCCGGAATTTTGTTCTGCTGGACAGCAGCAAGGATCGCATTTACATGGCGCAAACAGGCCTGATTTCTGCGACGCCGGGCGGTATGCTGCCAACCCACAAGACCGTGATGACTCTGGTGCCTGGCGATCGGGCCCTGGTCGACGGCAACAAAGACCTGATCGTTCGTTTTGAATCGCCCGAGTTGGGTGGGGTCAAACTGGTGAAGACGTACACGCTGACCCGTGGCGCCTACGCCGTAGCGGTCAAGCATGAGGTGGTCAACGTGGGCGCGACAGCGGTTGCACCACAGTTGTACCTTCAATTGGTGCGTGATGGCAACAAGCCGCCAGGCGAGTCCTCTTTCTATTCCACCTTCACCGGCCCGGCGATCTACACCGATGCCAAGAAGTACCAGAAAGTGGAATTCACCGACATCGAAAAAAACAAGGTTGATATCGAAAAGACGGCTGAAAACGGGTACGTCGCCATGGTTCAGCATTACTTCGCTAGCGCATGGTTGTTGGGCGATGGTATCAAGCGTGACCTGTTCATGCGCAAGGTGGATACCAATCTGTATGCCGTTGGCATGATCACGCCGCTGGATGCTATTGCGCCTGGTACCACCAAGGCCGTTGAGTCCAAGTTCTTTGCCGGACCTCAGGAGGAAAAAGTCCTCGAAGCCATGGCGCCCGGGCTAGAGTTGGTCAAAGACTATGGCTGGCTCACGATTCTGGCCAAGCCGTTGTATTGGCTGCTGGACAAGATTCACTCGTTTATTGGCAATTGGGGTTGGTCCATCATGGCTTTGGTGCTGTTGCTGAAGGCCGCCTTTTATTGGTTGAACGCCAAGGCATACGCCAGCATGGCCAAAATGAAGGCCATCAATCCAAAAATTACGGAAATGCGCGAGCGTCTGAAAGACAAGCCGCAGCAAATGCAGCAAGAGATGATGCGTATTTACCGTGAAGAAAAAGTGAATCCGATGGGGGGCTGCTTCCCGATCATGATTCAGATCCCGGTCTTCATTGCCCTGTATTGGGTCCTGTTGTCCAGCGTTGAGATGCGCAATGCGCCCTGGGTTTTGTGGATTCACGACTTGTCGTCGCCTGATCCCTTCTACATTCTTCCCTTGTTCATGACCCTGACCACGGTGCTGCAGACGGCCCTCAATCCCGCGCCGCCGGATCCCATGCAGGCCAAGATGATGTGGATCATGCCCTTGGCCTTCAGCGTCATGTTCTTCTTCTTCCCGGCCGGCCTAGTGCTGTACTGGATCACCAACAACGTGTTGTCGATCGCACAACAGTGGGTGATCAACACCCGCATGGGCGTGCCACCCCAGTTCAATTTGCCCAAGTTCTGATGGTTTTGACCGCTGGAGGTCACTGAGTCGTTGTGTCGCTTCCCCGTCATCAAGATCCTATTGCCGCCATTGCCACCGCCCCGGGTCGGGGTGCGGTGGGCATTGTGCGGGTCAGCGGGAAAAACATTGCAGGCCTCATTCAGGCCCTGACGGCACGCTCACTCAAGGCCCGCGAAGCCACTTATACGGTGTTTCTTGACGGGGCGGGGTCCCCCATTGACCAGGGTTTGGCGATTTATTTCCCTGCTCCTCACTCCTTCACTGGTGAAGATGTCCTGGAGTTGCAGGCGCACGGCGGGCCGGTGGTGCTTCAGCTGTTGTTGGCCCGTTGCATGGAAGCCGCCGCCGAACTCGATAACGTGCGTCATTTGCCCCGGTTGCCCGGTTTGCGGGTGGCCCTCCCGGGGGAGTTCTCGGAGCGGGCATTTCTCAATGACAAGATTGATCTCGCACAGGCCGAGGCGATTGCTGATCTGATTGATGCCAGTACCGAGGCCGCGGCGCGCAGTGCCAGCCGTTCCCTGACAGGGGCTTTCTCCAAAGAAATTCACGCTCTGCGTGATGCGCTGATCCATTTGCGGATGCTGGTGGAGGCAACGTTGGACTTCCCCGAAGAAGAAATCGACTTCTTGCGCAAGGCGGACGCGCATGGACAGCTATCAAAATTGCAGCAAATTCTGCAGGCCGTGTTGCAGCGGGCGTGCCAGGGCGCCTTGCTTCGGGAGGGCATCAAGGTCGTCATCGCAGGGCAGCCCAATGCGGGTAAGTCCTCCTTGCTCAACGCATTGGCTGGGGCCGAGTTGGCGATCGTGACACCGATTGCCGGCACCACGCGTGACAAGGTGCAGCAAACCATTCAGATTGAAGGTGTTCCCGTGCATGTGATCGACACAGCGGGCTTGCGCGACAGCGATGATGAGGTCGAGAAAATTGGTATCGCGCGCGCCTGGGATGCTATCGAAACGGCTGATGCCGTGCTGTTTCTGCATGATCTCACCCGTATCAATGCGATTGATTACATCGCTGGTGACGCCTTGATTACAAGGGCTTTGACACAAAAACTCACTTCAAGAGTCGCCGTGATCGATATTTGGAACAAGTCCGATGCGGCTGGCACGGCGCCGGCTCATGAGGGCGGGTTGACGATGTCTGCCAAAACCGGTGCGGGTTTGGACGCGTTGAGGCGCCGGCTGCTTGAACTCGCGGGATGGCAGTCCACTTCCGAGGGCATTTTCATTGCACGGGAGCGGCATGTCCAGGCGCTGCGCCGGGTAGACGACCATTTGATGCACGCCAGCGCGCATCTGGCGGCCCAGGCCCAGTCACTCGATCTGCTGGCCGAAGAGCTTCGCCTCGCCCAAAATGCGCTCAGCGAGATTACCGGTGAGTTCAGCTCTGACGACCTTCTCGGGGTGATATTCTCCCAATTCTGTATCGGAAAATAGTCATACGGAGACCGCATCACCATGTGGCGTTGACTTGAAAGAACAAATGTCGATATTCAACCGGTTCCTCATCCTGTTTCGCGGCAAGACTGACGTGGCCGACGGGCCCGCCTATGTCGATTCCCGTATGCCCGGTGCTTCATCCCCGCAAATGGAGATGAAGCACGGCGGGAGTTCGCCAACGGGTCTAGCTGACAATCGCAAGAACGTCCGTCTCGAGCGCCGTGAACTTATTTACAGTGTGGTGCGTGATGCCATGCTCCGTGTGGGCGTCCTGGCGGCCACCTACAAATTCAAGGTACTTTCGCTGGATTCGCAGGGATCACAGTATGTGATCATGATGGATCTCGCCAATCCATCCGTTTGTGACGCTGCGCGACTGGCTGAAATTGAAGCCTTGATTGCACAAATGGCCAAAGCGCGACATGACATGCTGATTACGGCCCTGTATTGGCGCATCAGTGAGCAAGTCACCGCAGGCCTGTCGCGGGGGCAGCCCCAGGCCACTCATGCGGAGGAACACAAGTCGCCTGCGTACGAACCTATTCAGGAAGAAGAAGTAGCGGCCTTCAAGCGCGCTCTGGGGACGGTGGTTCAGGGATCTGATCAACTGGTGCCCGGCAAGATCGTTACCACAGGGCGACGCAACCCGGCTCCGCCCGAAGAGTTCGAAGACACCCTTCTGGTGCCGCCTGATCGGCGTACTTCGCCGCTGAGTGGTACCCAATACGGTGATTTGACCTGACAACTAGTTGCGCTGTCAGTGCCCCGCGAAGTCAATCAGGGTAAAAAGTGACAAACCGGATGCCCTGAGTTTGTCTGAGCCGCCCAACTCCGGCAAATCGACGATGGCAGCGCCTTCCATGACAATGGCGCCCAATTTTTCGAGCAGTTTCTTGCCTGCCATCATGGTGCCGCCGGTTGCAATCAGGTCGTCAATCAGCAACACGCGGTCTCCGGGCTTGACGGCGTCTGTGTGCAGTTCAACCGTGGCACTGCCGTACTCCAGTTCATAGGTTTCTTCCACGGTCGTGAAGGGAAGCTTGCCCTTCTTCCGGATCGGCACAAAGCCCACGTTGAGTTCATACGCCACGACCGCACCCAGAATGAAGCCGCGGGCATCCAGCCCTGCCACCACATCGGGGCGGACGGTCGAGTCCATGTACCGGTGGACAAAGGCGTCAATCAACACCCTGAAGACCTTGGCCTCCTGCAACAAAGGCGTGATGTCACGAAACTGCACCCCGGGCGCCGGCCAGTCGGGAACGGTGCGAATGTGATCTCGGAGGTATTGGTTGACGCTTTGGTTTTGCATGGCTCATCAGGTTGGGGCTTGAAGTCGTATTGTGCCTCTTGCCTGTTTCAGGCGGTCCGACTCGATTCAGCCCTGCAGCAGTTTCTGCTCGGCCATGGCCAGCATCTCGGCTTTGCCTGACAGGACCAGCGTGTCCCCCATTTTGATCACCGGATCACGATCAACGGCGATGGTTTTGCCGTCGCTGCGCCGCAGGCTGACAAGACGGACATCAAGAGATGTCAGGCTGAGTTCATTGACCGTCTTCCCAATGGATGTTGCGCCCATCGACAGTGTCACGGTGGACAGGCGTTCCTGATGGCGTTCTTCCATGGAGTCGTCGTCCGCACCGTGGAAATAACCACGCAGCAGGTTGTAGCGGGCATCACGCTGGTCCTGGACAATGCGGATCACCCGGCGCATGGGCACACCCACCAGGGCCAGCGCATGGCTGGCCAGCATCAGCGAGCCTTCAATGGCCTCTGGCACCACCTCGGTGGCGCCCGCCTGTTGGAGTGCTTCAAGGTCATGGTCATCCTGTGTGCGCACAATCACGGGCACTTGCGGCGCGTGGGCCCGGATGTTGGACAGCACCTTCATGGCGCCCGGCACTTCCAGGTAGGTGATGACCACCGCACTGGCACGGGCCAGTCCGGCTGCCATCAAGGCCTGGAGCCGGGAGGCGTCGCCGAACACCACAGAGTCACCGGCCGCCGCAGCCTGGCGCACACGGTCTGGGTCCAGGTCCAGTGCCATGTAGGGAATCCCTTCGCCCTCCAGCATGCGGGCCAGGTTCTGGCCGCAACGGCCGTAGCCGCAAATGATGACGTGCTTGTTCACGTTGATCGACTTGCGGGCGATCGTGGTCATCTGCAAGGACTGTTGCAACCACTCGCTGCTGACCAATTTCATGACGATGCGGTTGTTGTACAGAATGATGAACGGGGTCGCCAGCATCGAGAGCACCATGCTGGCCAGAATCGGGTTCAACAGAGCGGGCGGTACCAGGGAATTTTCCTGCGCCAGTGTGAGCAGCACGAACCCAAATTCGCCTGCTTGCGCGAGGTACAGCCCGGTGCGCAATGAAACCCCGGCGGTGGCACCCAGCCCGCGTGCCAGCAGGGTGACCAGGGCCGCCTTGAACAACACCGGCATAGTCACCAACAAGAGCACCAGGGACCAACGCTCCAACACCAGCCGCCAGTCCAGCATCATCCCGATGCTGATGAAAAACAGGCCCAGCAACACATCGTGAAAGGGCCGGATATCGGTCTCCACCTGGTGTTTGTATTGCGTCTCCGAGATCAGCATGCCAGCAATGAAGGCGCCCAGTGCCAGGCTCAAGCCCGCCACCTCAGTCAACCAGGCCAGGCCCAGAGTGATGAGTAGCAGGTTCAGCACAAACAGCTCTTCGCTTTTGCGTCTTGCCACTGCGGTTAGCCAGAAGCGCATGACGCGCGGCCCGCCAACCAGCAGCAATGCAATCAGCCCGGCAGCCTTCAGCATCGCCAATCCCAGTGTTTCAAAGAGTTGCTCCCCCGGGGCGCCCAAAGCCGGAATCAACACCAGCAAGGGCACGACCGCCAGATCCTGAAACAGCAGCACTCCCATGACCCGCTTGCCGTGCTCGGACTCCATCTCCAGCCGTTCGGTCATGAGCTTGACCACGATGGCCGTACTGCTCATGGCCAGCGCGCCTGAAAGTGCCAGCGCAGTTTGCCAGCCCATGCCCCACAGTTGGGGCGCAGCCCACGCCAGACCCAACGCGGCGGCCGTGGCACACAGCATGGTGAGCAAGACCTGGAAAAAGCCCAGCCCGAACACATGGTTGCGCATGGCGCGCAGTTTGGACAGGTTGAACTCCAGTCCGATGACGAACATCAGGAACACCACACCGAACTCACCCAGATGGCGCACACCTTCGGCATTTTTTGCCAACGCCAGTGCATTGGGTCCAATCAAGACGCCCACGGCCAGGTACCCCAGCATGGGCGGCAGTTTCAGGGTTCGGCAAGCCACCACACCCAGCACCGCTGCCAGGAGGTAAAAGAGAGTGAGTTCGAGCGGGCTCATCCTTCGATACTAGCAAGACACGGACCCACCGATAAAATGCACGGATGACAAGTCAACAAACCAAGTCTCCCCCTTTTAATCCGATGCAGGCCATTCGTCTGGCCCGGGAAACGCTGGACATCGAGGCCGCCGCCGTCCTGGGCTTGAAACGGCACCTGGATGATTCTTTCTCTCGCGTGGTGGAGCTGATGCTGGGCGTGAGCGGTCGTGTGGTGGTCATGGGCATGGGCAAAAGCGGGCATATTGGCCGCAAGATTGCAGCGACCCTCGCATCCACGGGGACCCCCGCCATGTTTGTGCACCCGGCGGAAGCGAGCCACGGTGACCTTGGCATGATCAAGCCTGCCGACTTGGTGTTGGCTATTTCAAACAGCGGCGAGTCAGCGGAGCTGACAGCCATCCTGCCGGTGCTCAAGCGTCTGGGCGCGCCACTGGTTGCCATGACGGGCAATGCGGGATCCTCCCTGGGCCTGCACGCCGATGTGGTGTTGAACTGCGGGGTTGAAAAAGAAGCTTGTCCCTTGAACCTGGCGCCGACGGCCAGCACCACGGCCCAGCTCGCCATGGGTGATGCACTGGCCGTGGCGTTGCTCGATGCGCGTGGTTTCAAGGCGGAGGATTTCGCGCGATCGCATCCCGGCGGTTCGCTGGGACGCAAGCTGCTGACGCATGTCAGTGATGTGATGCGTTCCGGGGATGACGTGCCCAAAGTCGGTCCCCAGGCCACTTTCAGTGAGTTGATGCGCGAGATGAGTGTCAAGGGGCTGGGCGCGACAGCGATCGTGGCGGATGATTCGACCGTGTTGGGCATCTTTACCGATGGTGATTTACGCCGGTTGGTCGAGAAAGGGATGGACCTGCGGGCCTGTACCGCAGAGCAAGTGATGCACGCCAAGCCCAGCACGGTGGCACGTGACGCCCTGGCGGTGGAGGCCGCCGAGTTGATGGAACTGCACCGTATTACCAGCGTACTGGTGCTGGATGCGACAGGCAAGCTCTGCGGTGCGCTCAACAGCAACGACCTGATGCGGGCGAAGGTGATTTGATGAACCCTGCACTGAACTTCGCCCCCGAATTGCTGCTCAAGGCGCAAGGTATTCGTGTCGTTTTCTTTGATGTGGACGGTGTGCTGACCGATGGCAGTATTTATTTCACCGAGGCAGGCGAAACAATCAAGCGTTTCAACACGCTGGACGGCCACGGTCTTAAATTGTTGCAGCGCGCGGGTATCACGCCCGCGGTGATTACCGGGCGTGACTCCAAACCGCTGCGCGTGCGTCTTCAGGCACTGGGCATTGAACACGTGCATTTCGGCACGGAAGACAAACGTCCGGCGGCCGAGCAAACGCTCAAGACGCTGGGGCTCGATTGGCGCCAGGCCGCGGCGATGGGAGACGATTGGCCCGATCTGCCGGTGATGCGGCGCTGTGCGTTGGCCTGTGCTCCGCAGAATGCCCATGAGGAAGTCAAAGCGATAGCGCACTACGTCACGCGGCTACGGGGTGGCGATGGGGCCGCCCGAGAGTTGTGTGACTTGTTGCTGGTCGCCAGTGGCAAGTACGCCAGCCTGCTGGAGGAATTTACCCGGTGATCACGCTGATTCGAGCGGGGTGGGACCGCCTGTCGCTGTACCTTCCGGTGCTGCTCATGGGCCTGCTGGCGCTGGGCACTTATTGGCTGGTTCGAAGCACGCCCATGCTGCTGCCCGCCGAGCAGGAAACAGCGGTGGGGCACGATGCAGATTATTTCATGCGCAAGTTTTCCGTCAAAACCTTTGACGGGATGGGCCGCCTCAAGAGTGAAGTGTTCGGCGCCGATGCGCGGCACTTTCCAGACACCGATTCGCTTGAAATCGATTTGGTCCGTATTCGCTCGTTCAACGACGAGGGCCGTCTGACCACTGCAACGGCCAGCCGCGCCCTGACGAATAGTGATGCCTCCGAGGTCCAGTTGATTGGCAATGCACGGGTGGTGCGTGAACTGACGGTTGATAAAGCAGGGCGCACCCAGCCCAGCGTGGAATTCCGTGGTGAGTATCTGCATGCTTTCATGAATACCGAGCGAATTGAATCGGATAAGCCGGTTGAGTTGATACGCGGCAAAGACCAGTTCACCGCCGATTCAATGTCGTTTGACAACATCAGCCGGGTGATTCAGCTCAGAGGACGGGTCAAAGGCACGCTGGTGCCTGAGCCCGCCAAATAAGCACTAAACGTCCGGAGGTCGCCGATGTCCCGTCTCGTGTTCATTACCGGTGCCTCCAGCGGCATCGGCCAGGCGCTGGCCTGGCGCTTCTATGAGGCAGGGTATTCACTGGCGCTGGTAGCTCGGCGCACACACGAAGTCGAATCATGGGTGAGCGCACGCCAGATAAGCGAAGATCGCTATCAAATATATAGCGCTGATGTCTCCGTGTCTGACAGCATCGTGGCGGCGGGCCAGGCCTGTCTGGCGCAACAGGGGGTACCGGATGTGGTGATTGCCTGTGCGGGTATCAGCATCGGTGTGGACACGGGGCAGCGCGCAGACCTTGACGTAATGGCCAAAACCTTTGCTACCAACAACACCGGGACGGCTGCGACTTTTCATCCCTTCCTGGCGGCGATGGTCCAGCGTGGTGCGGGCGCCTTGGTGGGCATAGGCAGCGTCAATGGCATTCGTGGTTTTCCTGGTCATGGCGCGAACTGCCCCAGCAAGGCCGCCCTGATCAGTTATTGCGAATGTTTGCGGGGTGAGTTGCGCGGCAGTGGCATCCGTGTGGTGACGCTTTGTCCAGGGTATATCGACACGCCGTTGACACAAAAAAATGCGTATTCGATGCCGTTTTTGATGCAACCGCAGGACTTTGCCAACAAGGCCTTCAAAGCGATTGAGGCGGGTGTGAGTTATCTCGTGATTCCATGGCAGATGGGTGTGGTGGCCAAGCTGCTGCGCCTATTGCCCAACGTGGTGTTCGACAAAGCCTTTGCGGGTCGGCCGCGAAAGCCCCGCAACACGGGGGGCTGAAAGCAGCGCGCCGTCAAACAGGTGAACCAGAAGAGAAGTTGAAGTTTTTGGGCATGAAAAAAGGGCCGCAAGGGCCCTTAATTTCGGTTGGCGCAAGGCCAGTCGAGTGCTTAGTAGCTGCTACGGCCACCGCCGTAACCACCGCCACCGCCGCCGCCGGAACGACCGCCGCCGCCGCCAGCGCCGCCGCCGTAACCGCCGCCACCGCTACGGCCGCCGCCAGCGCCGCCGCCGCCGTAACCGCCGCCACCGCCGCCACCGCCAGCACCACCACCGAAGCCGCCGCCGCCAGTGCGGGGAGGACGTGCTTCCATTGGACGGGCTTCGTTCACCACGAGACCGCGGCCACCGTACTGTTGACCGTTCATGCCGTTGATAGCAGCTTGTGCCTCAGCATCGCTGCCCATTTCCACAAAGCCGAAGCCTTTGGAGCGGCCGGTGTCACGTTCCATCATGACTTTGGCGCTGGTGACAGTTCCGTGTGCTGCAAATGCTTGTTGCAGGTCTTCGTCACGGAAAGAATAAGGCAGGTTGCCTACGTAAAGTTTGTTGCCCATGAAAGGACTCCTCAAAATAACTCAAAACGCGATGGAGTCTAAAACCGCTACAACAAACCAATGAAGACTTAAAGCAGACGCGAAACTGACTAAACACCGCAAACTAATACCGCCGATATTTCGACAATACGACTGCATTATGCGTCAAGTTTTAAATTTCTCCAATTATTTTGAAGAAAGACAGGATTTGGTGCTAAGCGGTTTTGCCGAAGAGGTGTTTTCCGAAGAGAGCGCGGTGTGGAGCACTCTGAATCGCACAAAAATCCGACGTCGGGTGTGAGAAAGACGATAACGCACTGACCAAGCTACAACCAGTTTGCTTGAGCGTCGCACGTCAACATCGTTCCAGCTGGTTGTATTGAATTTTCAATCCTTAGGCGTCTTCAAATGAACCAACGAGCCCTACCTTGCCGATGTCGCGACTGCCGAGTGGGCGGCTGCACAGGTGCGCCAGTGCGGCCAACCGGGCCGCGGACCCCCGTAGTTTCGCGCTGCTCATGGCGCACGACCCTGCCGACCTGCATTTGCGCCTGGCGCCCAGTTGCGGCCACGCTTGCGTGAGGCCTTGTCCGTGCTGCTGATGTTGGGCCTGGGCGGGCGCTTGGCCTGATTTTTAAGGCTAATCGGGCTGTAGCCCCCGTTCACTGTGCAGTAGTAGCTATTAATTCAGTAGCATTAAGTCACCAGTTGGCTTCGCGCTCGGGCGAGGCACTGATCTTGTGGATGGACAGGTCGGCTCCGTCGTATTCCTCTTCCTGGCTCAGCCGCAAACCCAGGGTTGCTTTGAGCAGGCCGTAAACGACCAGCCCACCCGCCAGCGCCCAGGCCACGCCCATGGCCGTGCCGATGAACTGCGCGCCCAAACTGACACCGCCCAGACCGCCCATGGCCTTGGTACCGAAAATACCGGCAGCAATACCGCCCCAGGTGCCGCACAGGCCATGCAAGGGCCACACGCCCAGCACGTCATCAATCTTCCATTTGTTTTGCGTGAGCGTGAACATGAAGACAAAGATGCCGCCAGCCACCGCGCCCACCACCAAGGCGCCCATGGGGTGCATCAGGTCAGAGCCCGCGCACACGGCCACCAGCCCGGCCAGCGGGCCGTTGTGCACAAAGCCGGGGTCGTTTTTGCCAACTACCAGCGCGGCCAGCGTGCCGCCCACCATCGCCATCAGCGAGTTCACGGCCACCAGGCCGGAGATTTTGTCCAGCGTTTGTGCGCTCATCACGTTGAAGCCGAACCAGCCCACGGTCAGCACCCAGGCCCCCAGCGCCAGAAACGGGATGCTCGAGGGCGGATGGGCCGAGATACCGCCGTCCTTGCGGTAACGGTTGGCGCGGGCGCCCAACAGCATGACGGCGGGCAGCGCAATCCAGCCGCCCAGGGCATGCACCACCACGCTGCCGGCAAAGTCATGAAACTCTTCACCGGTCAGGCCCTTGATCCAGGCCTGCACACCCCAGTGCTGGTTCCATACGATGCCCTCGAAGAAGGGGTACACAAAACCCACGATCACCGCTGTGGCAATCAGCTGCGGCCAGAACTTGGCGCGCTCGGCAATGCCGCCCGAAATGATGGCGGGAATGGCGGCCGCGAAGGTCAGCAAAAAGAAGAACTTGACCAGCTCATAGCCGTTTTTGGCCGCCAGCACCTCGGCGCCGACAAAGAAGCTGGTGCCATAGGCCACGCCGTAACCGACGATGAAGTACACCACCGTGGAGACCGAAAAGTCCACCAGAATCTTGACCAGCGCATTGACCTGGTTCTTGCGGCGCACGGTGCCGAGCTCCAGAAATGCAAAACCAGCGTGCATGGCCAGCACCATGACTGCGCCGAGAAGGATGAACAGGGTGTCTGCGCCCTGTTTTAGTGCTTCCATGAGAACCTCTTTGGATTAATTGAGTTGTATTGGTGCGTTTATTTGTATGCAAATGAAAACGCACCAAAATAAAGCAAAAATCGAGCCAAATTGAGCTTTGCAAGTTCATAGTTGTGCAGAACGGTGCATGGGCTGCTCAAAGCAGGTCGGTCCCGGCCGCGAGACGTGACCCGCGCACTTGGATTTATACTTATCTCCAGCGCCGATTTGATCCACGATTGCGGGCGCCGAAGCCGATGAGCTTCGAAATTCAGCTAAATACGGCCACCGCTACCCCTACCAGGCACCCGGCTCCGCATTCAGCGCAGCCGGGTTTTTTTATGTTGATTGCTACACCACAGTCCATGCACTTCGAGGCCGCCTTGCCCTTGCAAAGCGGTGCGCAGCTACGCGACTATTCGCTGAGTTTTGAGACCTACGGCACCCTCAATGCCGACCGCTCCAATGCGGTGCTGGTCTGCCACGCGCTCAATGCCTCGCACCATGTGGCGGGCGTGTATGCGGGCCAGGACAAGTCCGAGGGCTGGTGGCACAACATGATTGGCCCGGGCAAGCCGCTGGACACAACGAAGTTTTTTGTCATTGGCGTCAACAACCTGGGCTCCTGCTTTGGCTCCACCGGCCCCATGCATCTGAACCCCGACACCGGGCGGGTCTACGGCGTTGATTTTCCGGTGGTCACGGTCGAAGACTGGGTCAACGCCCAGGCCCGCTTACTGGACGTCTTGGGTATCCAGACGCTGGCCGCCGTGATGGGCGGCTCGCTCGGTGGCATGCAGGCCCTGAGCTGGGCGCTGCAATACCCCGACCGCGTGCGCCACGCCGTGGTGATTGCCAGCGCGCCCAACCTGACGGCCGAGAACATCGCGTTCAACGAAGTCGCGCGCCGCGCCATCGTGACCGACCCGGATTTTCATGGCGGCCATTTTTACGAGCACGGCACTGTGCCCAAACGCGGCCTGCGCATCGCCCGCATGATTGGCCACATCACCTACCTCAGCGACGACGTGATGAACGAGAAATTTGGGCGCCAGCTGCGCTCGGCGGTGCGCCAAGAGGCCGCCGCCGCGCCGGGCCGCGCATCACGCGAAGCGGACAGCGTGGGGGCCTATCTCTACAGCACGCTGGAGGCCGAGTTCCAGATCGAGAGTTACCTGCGCTACCAGGGCGACAAGTTTGCCGAGTACTTTGACGCCAACACCTACCTGCTGATCACCCGGGCGCTGGACTACTTTGACCCGGCCCGCACCTACGGCGGCGACCTGAGCCATGCGCTGGCGCGCGCCAGCGCCAAGTTCTTGCTGGTGAGCTTCACCACCGACTGGCGGTTTTCACCCAAACGCAGCCGCGAGATCGTCAAGGCCCTGCTCGACAACCGGCGCGACGTCAGTTATGCCGAGATCGATGCGCCCCACGGGCATGATGCCTTTTTGCTCGATGACGCCCGCTACACCAGCGTGATCAGCTCTTATTTTGATAGCGTGGCCCAAGAAGTGGGAGTTGCCCAATGACCGACATCGCCACCAAACACGCCATTGCCCAGCTGGTGCCCCAGGGCGCGCGGGTGCTTGACCTCGGCTGTGGTGACGGCGCCATGCTGGCGCACTTGCAGCAAACGCGTGGCTGCACCGGCTACGGGGTCGAGATCGACGATGCCAATGTGCTGGCCTGCGTCAAGCGCGGCGTCAACGTCATCCAGCTCAACCTGGACGAAGGCCTGGCCATGTTTGGCGACGCCTCGTTTGACGTGGTGCTGCAACTCGACACCCTGCAGCACCTGCGCAACGCCGAGGTCATGCTGCGCGAGACCGTGCGTGTGGGGCGGGTGGGCATCGTGGCCTTCCCCAACTTTGCGCACTGGCCCAACCGCCTCAGTGTGCTGAGCGGGCGCATGCCCGTGACCCGCCGCCTGCCCTACCAGTGGTACGACACGCCCAACATCCGGGTGGGCACCCACGCCGACCTGGGCGTGCTGGCTGAACGCAGCGGCCTGAAGGTGATGGACAGCTTCGGCCTGCAAGACGGCCGCACCGTGCGTTTTGCGCCGAATTTGCTGGCTGGGACGTCGGTCTATACCTTGTCGCGCTGAAGAAATAGGCCGCATCGAATGCCGCCAAAGAAATCAACTTCACATGCAAATGTGAACGGCACCTCGGCGTGGTGCCATCGGCACCCGTAGTCCTATTCCTTCGCAGTCACCACTTGATCTGAGTTATGCAAAGAGAGCGTTGCTTTCAATTGATCGGCGTAGTTAAAGATGTCATCAACACTTTCAAGTGTCATCAGTACCTCTTCCTTCTTTTCATTGAATAGTCCAATACGGAGCTTCTGCGTATTGTTGAACCGCAGTCGGCAAAGTGGCTTCCGATTGTTGTCGTCAAGAAGAATGGCGCAATAACTTTGGGCATCGCGCATTACGATTCGCTTCGCGCCAACTAGCCCTCGAAGAATGGCCCGTACAGCGTAAAAACCTTCAATTTCCTCTGCGGATGTTGCAATTTGTGGTTCGGAGGAATTGGTTACGGGCGTCACGATGAGTGATGACTCAACCATAGGAACTGATTCTGGCGACATTGCAACCTTCAGTCGTTCATTGATTCGCTCACCAATCAGTTGCTCAAAAGCCCGTTTGGTGATCGGGGTGAACTGATCTTTGACTGCAGGTGTGAAGCGTTTGCTTCCTAGCAATTCAGACGAAACCAACCTAACAAAATCCTCAGACGGATTTGTCATCCACTCAGCCAGGCGATTCTGAATCGCACGCATGTATTTCAGATCATTGGCAGTGGTGAGAATAGTGTCGAGATCGAAAGCAACTTTTGCGAATTTCTTTAACTCCTCAACGTCGCGCTCTTTGAAGTCAAGAATGCTGAACTCAAAAAATGGTTTTTCATCCATTTTGTTAGGCTGCTCAATATCAGTGAAAAATCTGTAAGTGAGTCCGTTTGTCAGGACGCCAAAACGTGCTGCGGTGACGTGAAAATATCGAAATAATTGGCCAGCATGATTGATGTTCAAATCCGCCCCTGACTTTTTGCATTCAAAAAGCATGATTGGTTTTCCATCCTTCAAAATTGCGTAGTCAACCTTCTCGCCTTTTTTTGTTCCCACATCAGCGATCAATTCAGGCGTAACTTCAAGGGGATCAAAAACGTTGTATCCCAAGATTTGGATGAAGGGCATAACCATTGCATTTTTTGTTGCCTCCTCCGTTTGAATGATGTCTTTGGTGTTGGCAATACGCGATGCAAGCGCACGAAGTTGATCAATGAAGTCCATGAATACCGTCCCTTTGGATTTGAATAATATTTAGAAAAATGCATCAAGTGAATATTGGTAATTTCACTTTTTGCCGCACTGAATGTAACCCGCAAGGGAAATGGGTGCTCTTCCGTTTTTACCGAATTCGAATGCATTCAACGCAACCGCACGATGGATTCGTGCTATTTGTGTGCATCTACCCAAATGCTTGTGGCACGCTAGGATGTCTTTCAGGCGCTTTGCCTGTGCTAAAGTGATTCAGTCGGGGCTTCAGCTCCCCGGCATCGGTCTCCTCAGAGACCCAAGACGGTGTCCCGTCCAATCGCTGCAACCTTCACTGGACTTTTCATGGACACCACCAATACGTCTGCAATTTCGTCTTCCGATGCGTCGGCTTTTTCCTGCGCGCCTGGCGCGCTGGCCGAGGCCTTGCAACACCACAATGCCCCCTTGGTCATCGATGTGCGCAAGAACGACTCGTTCATCGCCTCCGGCTACACCTTGCCCGGCGCCTTGCGGCGGGACCCGCTGCAGTGGGAGGCCTGGGTTGACACCTTGCCTGCGGCCGCTGCCGTGCTGGTCTACTGCGTTCATGGCCACGAGGTCAGCCAAAACACCATGCGGGCTTTGCGAGCGCGCGGCCTCAACGCGCAATTTCTGCAAGGCGGCATCGAGGCATGGCGCGAACTGGGCCTGCCCCTGGCCCCCAAGCCCACAGGCAGCGCCAGCCGCTGGGTGACCCGTGAGCGACCCAAAATTGACCGCATCGCCTGCCCGTGGCTGGTGCGCCGTTTTGTCGATGCAGGGGCCGAATTTCTGTACGTGCCCACGTCGCAGGTGCGTGCCGTGGCTGAGAGCCAGCAGGCCACGGCCTATGACGTGAACGCCGGGGTGGCCGACACGCGGTTCACCCACCGCGGTGAACGGTGCAGTTTTGACGCCTTCATTGACATCTACCGGCTCGGGGCTGACACGGCGCTGGCCCTGCTGGCCACCATCGTGCGCGGCGCCGATACCGACCGCCTGGATCTGGCACCGCAGGCGGCGGGCTTGCTGGCCGTGTCCCTGGGCATGTCGCGCAACATTCCTGACGACGCCGCGATGCTGGAGGCCTTGATGCCGGTGTACGACGCCCTGTATGCCTGGTGCCGCGATGCCGTGGCCGGAACCGACGAACCCCACAACTGGAAACCCGCATGAGCGCACCCACTTCTACTTCTGGCAACAAGGCGGGCGTGCCCGGGGTCTCATTTTTCGAGGCCCTCAAGTTCTGGCTTCAACTCGGTTTCATCAGCTTCGGCGGTCCGGCGGGGCAGATTGCCATCATGCACCGCGAGCTGGTGGAAGAAAAACGCTGGATCTCCGAGGGGCGCTTTCTGCACGCGCTGAACTACTGCATGCTGCTGCCCGGGCCCGAGGCGCAGCAACTCGCCACCTACATCGGCTGGCTGATGCACCGGACCTGGGGCGGCATCGCGGCGGGGGCCCTGTTTGTGCTGCCGTCGCTGTTTTTGTTGATTGGGCTGAGCTGGGTCTATGTGGCTTTTGGCAACGTGCCCTGGGTGGCGGGGCTGCTCTACGGCATCAAGCCAGCGGTGGCGGCCATTGTGTTGCAGGCGGTGCACCGCATTGGCTCGAAGGTTTTAAAGAATCCGGCCAAGGCGCCCGTCCTGCCTGCGGTAACAGCTATTAGTTTTATAGCGATTGCGGTATTCAACGTGCCCTTTCCGTGGGTGGTGTTGGGGGCTGCGCTGGTGGGGTGGCTGGGGCAGCGCCTGGTGCCCGGCCAGTTTGCGGGCGCAGGGGGGCATGGCACTTCTAGGGCGCAAGACCCGTTGCATCGCCCGGCCCTGATCGACGACGCGACGCCGACACCGGGGCATGCCCGTTTCAAAAAATCACGCCTGGCAACCGTGCTGGCGGTGGGCGGCTTGCTGTGGCTCTTGCCCATGGGGGTGCTGGTGGCGTGGCAGGGCTGGAGCGGTGCGCTCACGCAAATGGGTTGGTTCTTCACCAAGGCGGCGCTGCTCACGTTTGGCGGTGCGTACGCGGTGTTGCCCTACGTGTACCAGGGCGGCGTGGAGCAGTTTGGCTGGCTCAGCGGCACGCAGATGATGGACGGTCTGGCGCTGGGGGAAACCACGCCGGGCCCGCTGATCATGGTGGTGGCGTTTGTCGGCTTTCTGGGCGGCTGGAGCAAGCAGGTGCTGGGGCCGGACGCGCTGTTCCTTGGTGCGGCGCTGGCGGCCACGGTGGTGACGTGGTTCACGTTTTTGCCGTCGTTCGTGTTCATTCTGGCGGGCGGTCCGCTGGTGGAGTCGACCCACGGCAAGCTGCAGTTCACGGCGCCGCTCACGGCCATCACCGCGGCGGTGGTGGGGGTGATGGCCAATCTTGCTCTGTTTTTCATAGTGCACATCGCTTACAGGACGGGCGCTACAGGCAGTTTTGTCTCAAAACTTGATCTGGCTGCGCTGGCGCTCGCGGCGGGTGCTGCGGTGGCCCTGCTGCGCTACAAGGTGGGGGTGATTCCTGTCATTGCGGCCTGCGCGCTGGCGGGGCTGGGCTTGCGTCTGGCGGGTTGGGCCTGACACCGGCGGCCACCGCCTCAGTAGATTTCTGCGGCGATGGCCCGCACATGCTTGAGCAGCAGTTGGGCGCCGGGCGACAGCACATGGTCGCGCCGCATGATGAGGCCGAAGCTGTCCATCTTGCAGGGCAGCTCGATGGGCAGCATCACCAGTTCGCCGGATTGCGCGTAGTAGCGCGCCACGTCCACCGGCATCACATGCAGGAAGTCGGTTTGCTGCAGCAGGCTTTTGATGACCGACATGGCCGTGGTTTCCACCACGTTGGACGGCGGCTCCAGGTCCATGCGGCGAAAGATCATGTCAAACCGGTGGCGCAGAATGCTGCCGCGCGGCGACAAAATCCAGCCCGCGCTGGCCAGGTCGTGCAGCGTGAGGTCATGGCGTGCCAGCAACGGGTGACCCAGGCGCGCCACGGCGCACTCGGTTTCCTCTGACAGGTCTTCGTACACCAGGCCTTGTTCGTCTTCCTGCTCCAGAATGCGCGCGATCAGAAAATCCAGCTTGCCGCGCTTGAGCTGTCCCACCAGTTCATGGCTGGTGCCAACCTCCACGCCAATGCACAAGCGCGGGGCTTCGGCTTTGGTGCGTGTGATGGCCTGCGGTACCAGCGTCATGGACGGGGTGATGATCACGCCCAGGTCCACCTGCCCGGTCAACCCCGCCTGCAGCGTGGCGATGGCGTCCTGGCCTTGCGAGAGATTGGCCAGCGCCATGCGGACGTGGCGAATCATCGTGTCGCCGTACAGCGTGGGCTTCACGCCCCGGGGCAGGCGCTCGAAAAAGGGCACACCAAACAAGTCTTCAATGTCCTTGAGCATCTTGGAGGCGGCGGGCTGGCTCATGTGCGTCTCCACGGCCGCCTGGTGCATGTTGCGGGCCTCGTCCAGCGCGATCAGCAAAAACATCTGCCGGATTTTGAGTTTGGTGCGTGTGCGCCGCGCGGCGTCAAGGTCATTCATGGGTACGGGTGCCAAGGGGTTTATGCGATACACCAAAAAATATCGTTTGTAGATATTAATTCATTTGTTTTGTATGGGAATAGTCCCTAAGATTTCTTCGCTTGTTCCCACAACAGATTCACGGAGACTGACATGTCTGACTCGAAAAAACGCACTTTGCGGTCCGCCGCCTGGTTTGGCAGTGCCGACAAAAATGGTTTCATGTACCGGAGCTGGATGAAGAACCAGGGCATCCCGGACCATGAATTCCAGGGCAAGCCCATCATCGGCATCTGCAACACCTGGTCGGAACTGACCCCTTGCAACGCCCACTTTCGCAAGATTGCCGAGCATGTGAAGCGCGGGATTTCCGAGGCGGGCGGCTTCCCGGTGGAGTTCCCGGTGTTTTCCAATGGCGAGTCCAACCTGCGCCCCACCGCCATGCTCACGCGCAACCTGGCCAGCATGGACGTGGAAGAGTCCATTCGCGGCAACCCGATGGACGCTGTGGTGTTGCTGGTCGGTTGCGACAAGACCACGCCCGCCTTGCTGATGGGCGCGGCCAGTTGTGACATTCCCACCATCGTCGTCACCGGCGGCCCCATGCTGAACGGCAAACACGAGGGCCGCGACATTGGTTCGGGCACCGTGGTGTGGCAGCTGCATGAAGCGGTCAAGGCCGGAAAGATATCGCTCAATGAGTTCATGTCGGCCGAGGCCGGCATGTCGCGTTCGGCGGGCACCTGCAACACCATGGGCACGGCCTCCACCATGGCCTGCATGGCCGAGGCGCTGGGCACCTCGCTGCCGCACAACGCGGCCATTCCGGCGGTCGATGCACGCCGCTACGTGCTGGCGCACATGTCGGGCATGCGCATTGTGGACATGGTGTGGGAAGACCTGAAACTCTCCAAGGTATTGACGCGCGAAGCGTTTGAGAACGCCATCCGCGTCAACGCGGCCATTGGCGGCTCGACCAATGCCGTGATTCACCTCAAGGCCATTGCCGGGCGCATCGGCGTGCCGCTGGAACTCGAAGACTGGACGAATGTGGGCAAGGGCACCCCCACGCTGGTGGACCTGCAGCCCTCGGGCCGCTTTTTGATGGAAGACTTTTACTACGCTGGCGGCCTGCCCGGCGTGCTGCGCCGCATGGGCGAGGGCGGCCTGCTGCCGCACAAGAATGCGCTCACGGTCAACGGCAAGTCCATCTGGGACAACGTGTTGGACGCGCCCATCCACAACGCAGAAGTTATCCGGCCTTTGGAGAACCCGTTGGTGGCCGACGGCAGCATGTGCATCCTGCGCGGCAACCTGTCGCCGCGCGGTGCGGTGCTGAAGCCTTCAGCCGCCACCCCGGCGCTCATGAAGCATCGCGGTCAGGCCGTGGTGTTTGAAGACTTTGACCACTACAAGGCGCGCATTGGCGACCCCGATCTGGACGTGGACGCCAACTCCGTGATGGTGCTCAAAAACTGTGGCCCCAAGGGCTACCCCGGCATGGCCGAGGTCGGCAACATGGGCTTGCCGCCCAAGCTGCTGGCGCAGGGCATCACCGACATGGTGCGCATCTCGGACGCGCGCATGAGCGGCACCGCCTATGGCACGGTGGTGCTGCATGTGGCGCCTGAAGCGGCCGCCGGTGGCCCGCTGGCCATCGTGCGCGATGGCGACTGGATTGAACTGGACAGTGCCGCAGGCAAGCTCCATCTGGAGGTGAGCGACGCCGAGATTGCGCAGCGCCACGCCGAGCGGGAGGCCAAAGCGGCCCAGACCACCACCGCCCCCAAGAGCGGCTACCAGCAGCTCTACATCGACCGTGTGCTGCAGGCCGACGAGGGCTGCGACTTCGATTTCCTGGTGGGTTGCCGCGGTGCCGAGGTGCCCAAGCATTCACACTGAGCCTGGCCCAAGCGCGTGGCCTGCTTTGATAATGGCGAGCCGAACCACTGACCAAGGAAACACCCATGTTGACATCACCCACCCCAGCCACGGCGCCCTGCGATGTTGTGATCACCGGCGGCGCCGGTTTTCTGGGCGTGCGCCTGGCTCGCGCCCTGCTGGCGCAAGGACAGCTCGCGCTGGCAGGCGCTGCGCCTGTGGCCATTGGCCGCATCACGCTCGTGGACCGCGCGGCGCCGCCTGATGATTTGGCAGCCGACCCGCGCGTGGCCGTGCTCCTCGGCGACCTGAATGAGCTTCTTGAAGATAAAGAGGCTGTAGCCCCCGTCGTCAGTGCGCAGACTGCTATCATTTTTCATTTGGCTGCGGCCGTCAGCGGCGAGTGCGAGGCCGACTTTGACCTCGGCATGCGAAGCAACTTTGCGGCGACTCTGGCTCTGCTGGGCGTCTGCCGCGCCCTCAAGACCCAGCCCATGGTGGTGTTTGCCAGTTCGCTGGCGGTGTTTGGCGACACCCCTGCCCAGCCGCTGCCCCCGGTTCTCGAAGACAACACCCTGCCCACACCGCAGAGCAGCTACGGCATCCAGAAATTCATTGGCGAGCAACTGGTGGCCGACTACACGCGCAAAGGTTTTGTGCGGGGCCGCAACGTGCGCCTGATGACCGTCAGCGTGCGGCCGGGGCGGCCCAACGGCGCGGCCTCCAGTTTTCTGAGCGGCATGCTGCGTGAGCCACTGGCCGGAGTCAAAGCGGTGTGCCCGGTGCCGCCCGGGACGCCGGTGGCCTTGTCGTCACCGGCGCGCACGGTGCAGGGCCTGATCCGTGCTGCCGAGGCGTCTGACGCGCAATGGGGCCCGCGCACGGGCCTGAATCTGCCTGCATTGACCACGACGCCCGCCGAGATGGCCGCCGCCCTGGAACGCGTGGCCGGCCCCGCCGCAGCCGCGCTGATTGAGTGGACGCCTGACGCGGCCATCCACAACATCGTCAAGACCTGGCCTGCGCGTATTCATGCACAGCGGGCACGCGGTCTGGGCTTGTTGCCGGAGGCCAGCTTCGACGAAATCATCCTGGAATATGTCAGGGAAAACACCGATGCGGTTAAACATTCAATCGATAAACAATAAGAAGTTGTCATACAAATTTTGACGATTTAAAACCCAGGAAACATCACATGAAATTGAACAAGCTGGTTATTGGCCTGTCTTTGGCCGCAGGTTTTGTAGCGACTGCTGGCGCGCAGACCGTGTTGAAAATTGGTTACGCCGTAGCGGCAACGTCCCACTATGGTGTGGGTTCAACCGTATTTTGTGATGAGGTTGAGAAAGGCACGCAGGGTCGCTACAAGTGCCAGCAGTTTCCTTCCAGTGCCTTGGGTGGTGAGCGTGAAATGATCGAGGCCGTGCAACTCGGCACCCTGGACGTCGTGAATACCTCCACAGGCCCCGTCGGTAATTTTGTGCCTGAAGTCAAAATTGTGGACATTCCGTTCCTGTTCCGTGACTACGATCACGCACGGCATGTGATGGATGGCCCTATTGGCCAGGACATCTTGACCAAATTCCCTGCCAAGGGACTGGTGGCCCTGGCATGGACGGAAAACGGCTTCCGTCACATGACCAACAGCAAGCGTGCCATTGTCAAACCTGCGGATGCGGCCGGCCTGAAGATGCGCACCATGGAAAACAAGGTGCACATGGATGGTTATCGCACCTTCGGCATTCTGCCCACGCCCATGGCCTTTCCAGAGGTGTTTGGCGCGCTGCAACAAGGCACGGTTGATGGTCAGGAAAACCCGATCCCGGTGATCCTTGCATCCAAGTTTTCGCAAGTGCAAAAGCACCTGTCCTTGACCGGTCACGTGTATTCACCCGCACTGCTCATCACATCGCCACGTCTGATGAACAAACTGAGCGAGGCCGATAAAAAAGTGTTTTTTGAGGCCGCCAAGAAATCCGCCGCTGCCCAGCGTAAAAAAGTCAACGATGATGAAGCCAACGGTATTGCTCAGCTTGAAAAAGACGGTATGAGCGTCGTCACCAAGGTCGATAGCCAGGCCTTCCGTGATGCGCTCAAGCCTGCCTACGCCAGCTACGCCAAAGAGTTCGGTGCAGACAACATCCGCAAGATCCAGGACGCCAAATAATTCCTTGCAAACTTGACTGGCCGGTGCGATGGGTCACCCGATCGCACCGGCCAGCGTATTTGGCTCACTGGAATATCTATTTTGAAAAAATTTGAACACCACTTTTTGGCAGTCAATCGCTGGCTGCTGATCGTGACTTTGGCCGTCATGGCCGTCATTATTTTTGCCAATGTGGTGCTGCGATACACCACCAACCAGTCCATTGAATGGGCCGAGGAGGTGTCGCGTCACCTCATGATCTGGCTGACTTTTATTGGGTGTGGCCCCACCTTGCGTTATGGCGGGCATATCGCTGTGGAAAATCTCCAGGATGCCATGCCGCGCCAAGGCGCCATTGCTGTGCGGGCGCTGATTGCCTTGCTCTTGAGTGGATTTTTTGTCTTTTGTATCTGGTTTGGCTGGGAATACCTGGATCGCACCCGGTACCAGACCACGCCCGCTACCCAAATCTCGTTCGCTTTTATCTATGCGGCACTACCGGTCGGCATGTTGTTAACCCTTGTTCACTGGTTACTGATCATGAAGAGCTACGTATTGCGGCGCGAGTTTGCGTCTGACAGCCATTTTGACGCGACAGCGAGTGCCTCCCTATGAGCGCCAGTGTCATTCTCCTGATTTCCGTCTGCATCTATCTCGCTTTGGGTGTGCCGGTGGCGTTTGCCCTGGGCCTGTCCACCGTGACGGCATTGCTGATCTCCGACGCCTATCCCATGCTGGTGCTGCTCAAGGAAACTTTCACAGGCATTGACAGTTTTCCGTTGATGGCGGTGCCGTTTTTTATCCTGGCCGCCGAGTTGATGAGTGGCGGCTCGCTGACTGATGTGTTGCTGCGTTTTGCCGGGCAGTTTGTGGGGCACAAACGCGGTGGCCTGGGTTATACCAATGTGGTGGCCTTGACCTTCTTTTCGGGCATTTCCGGCTCCGCGCTGGCGGATGCGGCAGGGCCCGGGTCGATGATGATCAAGATGATGGACAAGGCCGGTTATGACCGCGCCTATGCCGCAGCGCTGACGGCGGCGACGGCCATTGTCGGCCCGATTATTCCGCCCTCGATCATCATGATCATCTACGCGCTGGCTGACGACAATGTGTCGGTGGGGGCCCTGTTTGTGGCCGGTTTGCTGCCGGGTCTCCTGATTGCCGTGGCGATGTGTGTCGTGAATTGGCACATCTCCAAACAGCGCAATTACCGGGGCGACGGCGAGCATCCCACCCGCGACGAAATCCTGCGTACCACCTGGCGCGCACTGCCTGCTATTTTGCTGCCTGTGCTTATTTTGGGTGGCATGCGGGCGGGTTGGTTTACGCCGACAGAAGCGTCTGTGGTGGCCGTTTTTTATGCCTTGATTTGTGGCAAGTACGTGTATGGCACCCTCAAATGGGGCGCGGTGCCTGATATTTTGTGGCGTTCGGCGCTGTTGACTGCATCGGTACTGATCATCATCGCGATGTCGGCTTCATTTGCCTGGGTGTTGACCATTGAGGGGGTGCCGCAAACGGCTGCGAACTGGATCAGCGCCATGCAACTGAGTCCCTGGTCCTTCCTGATCGTTATCAATGTATTCCTGCTGATCTTTGGCATATTCATTGAGCCCTTGCCAGGTGTCATGGTGCTGGTGCCGATTCTGGCGCCGGTCGCTGCCAAGGTGGGCATCGATCCGACACACTTTGCCATGGTGGTCATCTTCAACCTCACGCTGGGCATGATCACGCCGCCAGTGGGGGGGCTCTTGTTCGTGACCTCCAATGTGTCGCGGGTGCCGCTGTCGCATTTGACGCGGGAGCTCAAGCCGTTCCTTTGGGCGCATGGCGTGGTGCTCGTCCTGCTGACCTTTGTGCCTGCCCTCTCCACCTGGCTTCCCCATGTGATGGGCTTTAAGTAGGCATTGACGCGGTAAAGCCAAAAACAACATGACTTCTCAATTCAAGCCCGTCACCCCCGGCGCCTACTTGTCGGACCAGGTGGCGGATGCCATGGCCGCCGAGATTCGGGCGGGGCGGCTGCTGGCAGGCGCCAAGCTGCCCACCGAGGCGGTGCTGGTCGACCAGTTTTCGGTCAGTCGTACCGTGGTGCGCGAAGCCGTCTCGCGGCTCAAGTCGCTGGGGCTGGTGGACTCCAGGCAAGGTAGCGGTGTGTACGTCAAGGAGCAGGGCTTCTCGCCGCTGAACTTTGATGCCAAGTCGGCGGTCTCCAAAAAAGCCGTGATCCAGATGGTGGAAGTGCGCCGTGCGCTGGAGGCCGAGGTGGCCGGGCTGGCCGCCTTGCGGCGCACGCAGGCCGATATCAAACGCATCCAGAAATCCATTGTGTTGCTGGACAAAGCGGTGCAGGCCGGAGGCGACGGGGTGGACCAGGACGTGCAGTACCACCGCGCCATTGCCGATGCCGCACGCAACCCCTTCCTGATCGGCACGCTGGAGTACCTGGGCCAGTTCCTGCAGGGCGCCACGCGGGTGACACGCGCCAATGAAGCGCGACGCACCGACTTTGCCCGGCAGGTGTGTGATGAACACCAGGTGATTTTCCGCGCGATTGAGGCGGGCGATGCAGGGGCCGCGCGCGCGGCTGCCGCGCAGCACATGGACAACGCCATTCAGCGCATTGAGCAGGCTGACCCGGCGTTTTGGCAGCAGGCGGGTGTGCAGTTGGCGCGTCCCCTGGTGTCGGGTTTGCCACTGAAGCGTTGATGGACAGCCGGGGTCAGGCGGAGGATTTTGGGGTATTCCCGAATGCCCAATAAAGACACAATTTATATGATAAGCATACAAAATAGCATGAGAGGATTCAAGGTATGACAAGCCATGTAGGCGTCATTGGCCTGGGGGCCATGGGGGGTGGCATGGCGCGTTCACTGCGCCGCAGTGGCCATACCGTGCGTGTGTTTGACGTGCGCGGCGAAGCCGCCCAAGCCTTTGCCGCCGAAGGGGGTGTGGCTTGCGCGACGCTGGCCGAGCTGGGTGCGCAGTGCGATGTGATTGTGTCCGTGGTGGTGAACGCGGCGCAGACCGAGAGCGTGCTGTTTGGCGAGGGCGGTTGTGCCAGTGCCATGCGACGCGGCAGCGTGTTTGTGATGTGCTCCACCGTTGACCCCAACTGGTCCGTCGCACTGGAGGGGCGACTGGCCGCCCTGGGCATTCTCTACATTGATGCGCCCATCTCCGGTGGCGCCGCCAAAGCTGCCAGCGGCGAGATGACCATGATGACCGCGGCCAGGCCCGAGGCTTACGCGGCTGTGGGCGGGTTGCTCGATGCCATGGCTGCCAAGGTGTACCGCCTGGGCGACTGCGCCGGTGCGGGCAGCAAGGTCAAGATCATCAACCAGTTGCTCGCCGGCGTGCACATTGCCGCCGCGGCCGAGGCCATGGCGCTGGGCCTGCGCGAGGGCGTGGACCCTGCCGCGCTGTACGACGTCATCACCCACAGCGCGGGCAACAGCTGGATGTTTGAGAACCGCATGGCCCATGTGCTGGCGGCTGACTACACACCGCTCTCCGCCGTGGACATTTTTGTGAAAGACCTGGGCCTGGTGCTCGATGTGGCGCGCGCCACCAAGTTCCCGCTGCCTTTGTCGAGCACGGCGCACCAGATGTTCATGCAGGCCTCCACCGCCGGTTTTGCGCGTGAGGACGACAGCGCCGTCATCAAGATATTCCCCGGCATTGAGTTGCCCAAGAAGCCATGAAAAAAACAGTGTTGGGTTGCATTGCCGACGACTTCACCGGCGCCACCGATCTGGCCAACAACCTGGTGCGCTCCGGCATGCGCGTGGTGCAGGCCATCGGTGTGCCCGTGCAGCCGCTGGACTCGGATGCGGATGCGGTGGTGGTGGCGCTCAAGTCGCGCACCTTGCCGGTGCTTGATGCCGTGGCGCAGTCGCTGGCGGCGCTGCGCTGGCTGCAGGCGCAGGGCGTGCAACAGATTTACTTCAAGTACTGTTCCACCTTTGACAGCACGGCGCAGGGCAACATCGGTCCCGTGACCGAGGCCTTGATGGACGCGCTGGGCACGGACTTCACCATCGCCACGCCAGCCTTCCCGGACAACCAGCGCACCGTGTTCAAGGGCCATTTGTTTGTGGGCGATGTGCTGCTCAACGAGAGCGGCATGCAACACCACCCGCTCACGCCCATGACGGATGCCAACCTGGTGCGCGTGCTGCAGGCGCAAAGCCAACGCAAGGTGGGGTTGATTGACTACAAGGTGGTGGCGCAGGGCGAGGCCGCCATTCGTGCCCGCATCGACCAGTTGCGTGCCAAGGGCGTGGGCATGGCGGTGGTGGATGCCATCTCCAATGACGACCTGATGCGCCTGGGTCCCGCCCTCAAGGGCATGCCGCTGGTCACCGCCGGTTCGGGCGTGGCCATTGGCCTGGCTGCCAATTTTGGTCTGGCGCCGTCCAGCACGGCCAGCGCCTTGCCCGCGCCTGTGGGTCTGCAAGCGGTGGTGTCCGGCAGTTGCTCGCTGGTGACCAACCGGCAGGTGCAGGCTTTCATCCAGACCGGGCGCCCGGCCCTGGGGCTGGACCCCTTGCAGATCGTCGTTCAAGAGGCGGCGGGTGTGGACGTGGTGGCCCAGACGTTGGCCTGGGCCGAGCCCTGGCTGGCCCAGGGGCCGGTACTCGTTTATTCATCAGCGGACCCCAGCGCTGTCAAGTCGGTACAAGGGCAGTTGGGTGTGGACGTTGCCGGTGCGCTGGTGGAGCGCACGCTGGCCGCCATTGCGCGTGGCCTGGTGCAGCGCGGTGTGCGCCAGCTGGTGGTGGCGGGTGGCGAAACCTCAGGCGCCTGCGTGCAGGCCCTGGCCATTTCGCACATGAAGATTGGCCCGCAAATTGACCCCGGCGTGCCGTGGTGCCATGCCCAGAGTGATGCGGCCACCCCAGACGGCCTGCACCTCACCCTGAAGTCGGGCAACTTTGGCACCGACGATTTCTTCAGCAAAGCCTTCACGAGGCTGGCATGAACGAGCGCCAGGCCAGAGAAGAAATTTGCCGCGTGGGTCGCAGCCTGTTTGAGCGCGGCTATGTGCACGCCACCGCGGGCAACATCAGCGTGCGGCTGGACGAGTCCGAGGGCGGTGGTTACCTGATCACGCCCACGGACGCCTGCCTGGGCTTTCTTGACCCCGTCCGGCTGGCCCGACTGGACGCGAACGCCCAGCAGCTCAGTGGCGATCGTGCTAGTAAAACGATAGCGCTTCACGCACATATCTACAGGGCTGCAGGCCAATTTGACTCAAAAATCCGGTGTGTGATCCACACCCACAGCACGCACTGCGTGGCGCTGACCTTGCGCCCGCCAGGGCGTGAGGTGCAGGAGTGGCCGGAGCTGCTGCCTGCCGTCACGCCTTACTTTGTGATGAAAGTGGGCCATGTGCCCGTCATTCCCTACCACCGCCCCGGCGACCCTGCCGCGGCGCAACGGGTGGCCCAGACGATGGAACGCTACGGCCGGATGGGCACGCCGATTCGCGCCGTCATGCTATCGCGTCTGGGCCCCAATGTGTGGCACGACTCGCCCGCCGCCGCCATGGCGACGCTGGAAGAACTGGAAGAAACCGCCCGGTTGATGTGCTTCAGTGCCGTGCCGCCTGAGCCCCTGACCGAACCCCAAATTGAAGAACTGCGCCAGACCTTCGGCGCCTGCTGGTGAACCCCCATGCCCAAATTTGCAGCCAACTTGTCCATGCTCTACCCGGAGCTTGAGTTTCTGGACCGTTTCGAGGCCGCCGCGCAAGACGGCTTCAAGGCGGTGGAGTATCTGTTTCCCTATGCGTTTGACAAGGCCGAGATTGCCGCGCGTCTCAAGGCGCACGGCTTGCAGCAGGTGCTGTTCAATGCCCCGCCCGGTGACTGGGACGCTGGCGAGCGTGGCCTGGCCTGCCTGCCCGGGCGTGAAGAAGAATTCCGCGCTGGTATCGCGCAGGCGCTGGCGTACGCTGCAGCGCTGAGTTGCCCGCGCATCCACGTCATGGCCGGTTTACTGCCCGCAGGTAGCGAGCGCGCCGCGCTGTACCCCACGTACATCGACAACCTGCGCTGGGCCGCACAAGCGGCCGCCCAGCAGGGCGTGGACGTGCTGATCGAGCCGATCAACCCGCGCGACATTCCGGGCTTCTTCCTGAACCGCCAGGACCACGCGCACCAGGTGATTGCCGATGTGGGCGCCTCCAACCTCAAGGTGCAGATGGACCTGTACCACTGCCAGATCGTGGAAGGCGATCTGGCCATGAAGCTGCGCAACTACCTGCCCACCGGGAACGTGGGCCACATCCAGATTGCGGGCGTGCCACAGCGCCATGAACCCGATCTGGGCGAACTCAACTACCCCTACCTGTTCTCGGTGTTGGACGAGCTGGGTTTTGACGGCTGGGTGGGCTGCGAATACCGCCCAGCCAGGGGCATGCAGCCCGGCGGCACCTCGGCCGGGCTGGGCTGGCTCAAGCCCTGGCTTTGACGTCAGTGGCATGATGGAGGGCTGTATTGTTTGACTGACGAAGGAGCCCCCCATGAATGCCCGAGTTACTGAGACCGCATTGAACGCCGCACAAGCGCTGGGGGAGGTCAGCCAGGCGTGGGATGACGACATCGTCCACCGTCTGGAAGACTACATTCGCATTCCCGCCAAGTCGCCGATGTTTGATGCCGACTGGGAGAAAAACGGGTTCCTCGACACCGTCATGTGGGACGCCGCCACCTGGGTGCAGTCGCAAAAGGTCGACGGCCTGACGCTGGAGATCATCCGGCTCGAAGGCCGCACGCCGGTCTTGTTTTTTGAAGTGCCCGCCTCCTCCGGCAGCGGCTCGGACACTTCCACCAGCACCCTCTCAAGCAAAACCGTGCTGATGTACGGCCACCTCGACAAACAGCCCGAATTCAGCGGCTGGCGCAACGACCTCGGCCCGTGGACGCCCAAGTATGAAGACGGCAAGCTCTATGGCCGGGGCGGCGCCGATGACGGCTATGCCGTGTATGCCAGCATCGCGGCCATCCAGGCGCTCAAGAGCCAGCACGTGGCGCATCCGCGCATCGTGGGCCTGATCGAGACGTGCGAAGAAAGTGGCTCCTACGACCTGCTGCCTTACGTGGACGCCTTGCGTGATCGCCTGGGCGAGGTGGCGCTGGTGGTGTGCCTCGACTCGGGTGCGGGCAACTACGACCAGCTCTGGCTCACCAGCAGTTTGCGCGGCATGGCCAGTGGCGTGTTGAAGGTGGAGATTCTGACCGAAGGCGTGCATTCGGGCGACGCCAGTGGTCTGGTGCCGTCGAGCTTTCGCATCATGCGCCAGGTGCTGGACCGGCTCGAAGACAGCGCCACCGGCCGCCTGCTGCCGGCCTCGTTCCATTGCGAGGTGCCGGCCGACCGCATGGTACAGGCGCAGGCCACGGCCGCCATTTTGGGGGACGAGTTGTACAAGCGTTTTCCGTGGGCGCACTACGACTGCGGTGGTTCGACCCAGTTTGCCCTGCCCACCACCACCGACCCGGTGCAGGCCCTGCTCAACCGCACCTGGGCGCCGACCTTGAGCGTGACCGGTGCCGAGGGCTTTCCGGACTTTAAAAACGCGGGCAATGTGCTGCGGCCCTACACCGCGTTCAAGCTCAGCCTGCGTTTGCCTCCGCTCATCGAAGCCGCCACCGCGGTGCAGGAATTGAAGGCCCTGCTCGAAGACAACGCGCCCTACCAGGCCCGCGTGACCTTTGAGGGCATGAGTTCCGCCACCGGCTGGAACGCCCCCGGCACCGCGCCCTGGTTCGAGCAGGCGCTCAACGCCGCGTCCCGCGACTACTTTGGCGCGCCGTGTGGCTACATCGGCCAGGGCGGCACCATTCCGCTCATGAACATGCTCTCCACCGGTTTCCCGAAAGCACAGATGATGGTGTGTGGCGTGCTGGGCCCCAAGAGCAATGCGCACGGGCCCAATGAGTTCTTGCACGTGCCGTACGCGAAGAAGCTGACCGCGGCGGTGGCGCAGGTCATCGCGCAGTTGCGCTGATGCCCGGAGACTGAACGGTGAGTGCTGATTCAACCTTGTCCACCTTTGTGGCGCTGGACGGCGAGAACATCGCCGTCCAGGACTGGCCGCTGGAGCCCGGCACCGTCGCGCGCGGCATGGTGTTGATCGTGCATGGCCTGGGGGAACATGTCGGCCGTTATGACGCCTTGGCCCGGCGCCTCAACGAGTGGGGGTTTGCGGTGCGGGGGTATGACCAGTATGGCCACGGTGAGTCGGGCGGACCGCGCGGGGGCTTGCCCAGCGACACCCGCCTGCTGGACGATTTGGCCGATATGGTGGACAGCACCCGCGCCCGCATGGCGACCCGGAGGCCCCTGATTTTGCTGGGGCACAGCATGGGGGGCCTGGTCGCGGCGCGCTTTGTGGCGCTGGCCATGCGCCCTGTGGACGGGCTGGTGTTGTCGTCACCGGCGCTGAACCCGGGGCTCAATGCCTTGCAGAAGCTGATGCTGGCGGTCGTGCCTCGCATCGCGCCCAATTTGCGCGTGGGCAACGGCCTGGATCCCGCACTGATTTCGCATGACCCGGCGGTGGTGGCCGCCTACCTGGCGGACAAGTCGGTGCATGACCGCATCTCGGGTCGGCTGGCCCGCTTCATCGCCACAGGCGGCCCCGCCACGGTGGCGCAGGCACCCACCTGGCGCGTGCCGACCCTGTTGATGTACGCAGGGGCCGACAAGCTGGTCAACCCGGCAGGCAGCCAGACCTTTGCCGCTGCAGCGCCGAAGCAGGTGGTGAGCAGCCGCTGCTTTGAGGCGCTGTACCACGAGATCTTCAATGAGCGCAACCGGGAGCCGGTGTTGACAGAGCTCAGAAAATGGCTTGACGCGCGGTTTTAAGCCGCCATCACGCGGCGCTGCTGACTCGCCAGCCACACCAGTGCCGCGCCCGTCAACGCCACGGGTACCAGTGAGCCGTAGTTCAGCAGCGTCCAGCCACGGGTGGTGACCAGCACGCCGGATGCAAACGCACTCAGGGCCAGTGTGGCGAAGACAAAGAAATTCAGGGCGCCCTGCGCCCGGTCTTTTTCTTCGGCTGTGTAGGTTTGCAGGGACAGAGTGGTGCTGCCGGTGAACAGGAAATTCCATCCCACGCCCAGAAAAAACAAGGCAATCAAAAACTGGTGCAATTCAACGCCGGACAGCGCCACCCCGATGCACAGGGCGTTGAGCGCCACGCCCACGCCCATGATGGGCAGGGTGCCAAAACGTTTGATCAGATGGCCGGTGAAAAAGCCCGGTGCAAACATGCCAATCACATGCCATTCCAGCACCAGCGCCACGTCTGAAAAAGGCAGGCTGCACTGCTGCATGGCCAGGGGTGTGGCGGCCATCAGCAGGTTCATCACGCCGTAGCCCAGCGCGCCCGTGGCGGCTGCGACGATGAAGGCGGGTTGGCGCATGATCTCCTTCAGCGGGCGCCCGCCCGTGCCTGATTTTTTGGGGAGCGGGGCCGGGAACTCAATGAAGCTGAGTACCCCCATGGCCAATAGCGCGACGACGGCCAGCGCCACGTAAGCGCCCGCAAAGGGCACGCTCATCAAGGTGCGCGTTTGCTGCGCCAGGTTGGGCCCGAGCACCGCGCCGATCAGGCCACCCGCCATGACCAGCGACACCGCTTTTTCGCGCCAGGCGGGGGGGGCCAGCTCAGCGGCGGCAAAGCGGTACAGCCCGGCATTGGCGTTGTAGTAGCCCGCCACCACGGTGGCCGTGCACAGCAGCCAGAAATCCTTGTGGACCACCGCCCAGGCACACAGCAGTGCCGAGCCCAACGCCACGGCCAACCCCATCTGGAACGACACCTTTCGCCCAAAGCGGTGCTGCGTCTTGGCCACCAGCCCGGTGGACAGGGCGCCACCGACCACATAGCCCATGACGGGCAGGGTGGCCATCCAGCCCAGCGGTGCCAGGCTCAAGCCCACCAGGCCGTTGATGGCGATGAAGGTGACGTTGTTGGTCAGGAAGAGTCCCTGGCAGATGGCGAGTAGCCAGAGTTGTCGGTTCATGGGGCGTATTTGATCCAGCGCAAAGGTGCTTCGCATTTTCACTGGTTTGCCGGGACAAGCTGCTACATTTATTGATGTATTAATAATGCATCTTTAAAGGTCATCCATGTCCACTTCTTTCGCAAGCACCATTGATCTGCGCCAGATTTCACCCCCCGCGCGCCATCCGCTGATTTTCAGCCGTGTTGAAGCCTTGTTGCCGGGGCAGTCACTGGAACTGATCAATGACCATGATCCCCAGCCCCTGAATGCGCAGTTGCAGATGCGCAGCCCGGATTCATTCAGCTGGAGTTACCTGGAAAAAGGCCCGTACGTGTGGCGTGTCCAGATCGGTAAAAGTGCCACCGTCGCGCGTGCGTCGTCCGGTAGCTGCTGCTCGGGTGGCGGTTGCTGCGGTTGACCTGCCTCACATGATTCGTCCGTAGGGTCTGGCAACTTCGTTGCATGAAATTTGAGACTCCCCTTGTCGCGCTCATGGAGCAGGTCTGGCAGAGTTTGGGTTTGTGAGAGGCGTGGTCATCATCATGCCGTCAAGGGTCAGGAAAGTGGTCATGGTCAGTTCAGCCCACGCCAAAGCGGTCGGTCAGGTGGCCAAAGTAGCCGCCCCAGAACATCTCCTGCAGCGGCATTTCAACTTTGCCAGCATCGGACAGCGCCTTGAACAGCCGATCCGTCTCGGCCAACGGGTGATCGGGCGACTTTGGCATGTCCCCAAAACGCCCGATGGGCATGGAGAACGCAGTCCCGAACACGGACTTGCAGAACCGCAATGCTTCTTGGGCGTCGGCGGGAGAGATCCGAAAAGGATTGCCGTGAAAACGGCGTGTGACTACACCAACAGCGCCGCCAAGGCCGTCAAGGCCGCTGTCTCGGCGCGCAGCACCCGCGGGCCCAGCGTGACGGGCGCGAAGCCGCCTGCCAGGGCCAGCTCTTCTTCAGCAGGGCCCAGACCACCTTCCGGGCCTGACAGAAAAGTCATGGACCCGGCAGGGTTGCCCGCCGCAGCGACGGCGTCACGCAAAGCCTGCGTGCCCGGTCGCAGCGACAGCAACAGCGCCTGCCCCGTTTTGGCCGCCGTTTGGGTCTTGGCCCAGGCGGCAAAGCCCATGACCTCATGAATCACCGGCACCCGGTTGCCGCCACATTGTTCACAGGCTGAAATGGCCACGCTTTGCCAGTGCGCCACTTTTTTCTCGGCGCGCTCGCCGCTCAGGCGCAAGACGCTGCGCTCGGTCATCAGGGGCTGGATGCTGGCCACGCCCAGTTCGGTGGCTTTTTCCACCAGCCAGTCCATGCGGTCATTGGCCGGCATGCCCAGCGCCAGATGGACCTCATGCGCCGCTTCGCGCTCCACGGCGTGGTGCGCGCCGATCTGCACGCCCACGTCGCTGCGCCCCATGTGCTGGATCACCGCATCGAACTCACCGCCACTGCTGACGATGCCGGGCCCGCCGTTGAACAGTGTGATGGTGTCACCCGGCTGCAGGCGCAACACCTGCACATGGCGGGCGGCGCCAGCGGGCAGGTCCAGCAGATCACCGGTGGCAAGGGGCGTGGGGCAGTAAAAACGGGGCATGAGATGTTGCTATTGTTTTGATAGCTGTATGTGCAGGTAATACCTGGGCTACAGCCCGATTCTTCTTAAACCCGGCCAAAGGCATAGCCTTCGGCGGCCTCAATGCCTTCCACCTGGTCGATCAGGCGCAACAGCGGTTTGAGTTGGATGTACCGCCCACACGTGGCTCGGATGTAGTTGATAAAACGCGGCGTGTCCGCCAGGTACTGCGGCTTGCCGTCGCGCAGCGTGAGGCGGGCAAAAATGCCGGCCACTTTCAGGTGGCGCTGCAGGCCCATCCACTCCACGCCCCGGTAAAACTCGCCAAAGTCGTCGCCCACGGGCAGGCGCGCCTTGTCCCAGTAGCGGATGGTGATGTCGAGGCAGAAGTCTTCTTCCCAGCTCAAAAACGCGTCGCGCATCAGGCTGGCAATGTCGTAGGTGATGGGGCCATACACGGCGTCCTGAAAATCCAGCACGCCCAGGGCATCGCCCGCGGTGCCGGACACCATCAGGTTGCGGGGCATGAAGTCGCGGTGCACATAGACGCTGGGCCAGCTCAGGTTGTTGGCCACGATGAGCTTGAAGGCCTCGTCCAGCGTGCGGCGCATGTCGCCCTCGACCGCCACGTCGCGGTGTTTTGTCAGGTACCAGTCGGGGAACAGCGCCAGCTCGCGTTGCAGCAGGGCTTCATCGTAGGGTGGCAACACGTCGGGCCTGGACGCCAGCTGCCATGCAATCAGGGCGTCCACCGCCTGCATGTACAGGGCGAAGTTGGCTTGCGGGTTGTCCCGGTTGATGACCTGCATCATGGTTTTGGCGCCCAGGTCGGTCAGCAGCATGAAGCCGTTGGCCTCATCCCAGGCCAGCACCTCGGGTGCCTTGACATGGGCCTGGGCCATCAGGCGGGCGACATTGGCAAAAGGGCGGCAGTCCTCCTTGTCAGGCGGAGCATCCATGATGATGCAACTGCCACGCGCCGAGTCGACGCGCAAATAGCGCCGAAAACTCGCGTCGGCCGAGGCCAGGCGCACGGAGTCGACCTGCAGACCGTGGACCGGCGCCACGGCGTTCAGCCAGGCGGTGAAAGAGGCTTCGCGTTGCGCGTCCGACCAGAGGGCGGGGGCAGCGAGGGGGGATTCGGGGGGTGTTGCTTGGCTCATGGATAATCCATTCTACAAACCCGACTGCTCCGCAGTTCGCCTTCCACTTGTCTTCCTGCCCGTTACTGCCCTGCCCCATGCGTTTTTTGCTGCCCGACCTCAAACACAGGGTGTTGCGCGTCCGTTTTGTTCCCACCCCGATTGCCCTGGTGGCCTGGGCTTGGCTGCAAGGCGCTTCGGTCAGCGCGCAGGTGCCTCCCGCCCCGCGCAGTGCCTCACCGACTTTTGTCTCCGGCGAACGCCTCTACGGCCGGCCCGACCTGGAAACCGTGGTGGAAGGCCATGCCGAACTGCAACGGGGCGACATGCTCATCAAGGCCGACCGGCTGCAATACGACCAGCCCACCGACCTGGCCAGCGCCAAGGGCAATGTGTTCATCAACCGCGCCGGCAATGTGTATGAAGGCCCCTTGCTGGAGATCAAGGTCGACGCGTTTGAGGGGTTCTTCGACCACCCCAGCTACCAGTTCCCCAGGAACGACGCCCATGGCGAAGCCGATCGGGTGGACTTCATTGACGAGCAACGCGCCGTCATCCACAACGCCACCTTCACGACCTGCCGCCGTGTGCCCGGCCCGAGCTGGATGCCGGACTGGATTTTGCGCGCCACCACCATCAGCCTTGACAACGAGGAAGACGTCGGCACCGCCGAAGGGGCCGTACTCAGCTTCAAAGGCGTGCCGATTTTGCCCGTGCCTTACATCAGCTTCCCGCTGAGTGACCGCCGCAAGTCCGGGCTGATGCCCCCCACCCTGGGGCTGGACAACGTCAATGGCGCCGAGGTGTCCGTTCCCTATTACTGGAACATCGCGCCCAACCGGGACGCGACCATCACGCCCACGCTTATGAGCAAGCGCGGGGTCAACCTGGGCAGCGAATTCCGCTACCTGGAGACCGATTATTCGGGCCAGGTCCGGTTTGACGTGATGCCCGCCGACCAGTTGCGTGAGCGCAACCGCTGGGGCCTGTCCTATGAGCATCAGGCGCTGGTCAACAACCCGCTCGCCAGCCGGTTGACGGACGATGGCCTGGGCCTGAATCTCAAGCTGAACCGCGTGAGTGATGACAATTACTGGCGCGACTTCACCAGCACCTCGTCTTCGTTGACCCAGCGTCTGCTGGCCAACGACGCCACCGTGGCCTGGACCAACGGAAATTTCTCCAGCAGTGTGCGCACCCTCAAGTGGCAAACCTTGCAGGATGTGACGGCCCCCATCACGCCGCCCTACGACCGCTTGCCCCAGCTCACCACCCGTTATGCGCGCAACAACGTCCGCGGTCTTGACTTTGCGATGGAGGCCGACTTCACGCGCTTTCAGTCCGACAGTTCGCTGACCCTGCAGCCCAATGCGCAGCGGGCGTATTCGCTGATGCAGGTCAGCCGTCCGTGGCTCTTTCCCGGCGGGTTCATCACCCCCAAGCTGCAACTGCATGCGAGCAACTACCAGTTTGATGCGGCCTTAAGTAGCGGCGCCACCACGGCAAGCCGGGTGGTGCCGACCTTCAGCCTGGACAGTGGCCTGGTGTTTGAACGCGACGCCAGCTACTTTGGCAAGGGCTTTCGCCAGACGCTCGAACCCCGGGCCTTTTTTGTCAACACGCCGTACCGTGACCAAAGCTTTTTGCCCAATTACGACTCGGGCGCCAGCGACTTCAATTTCGCCACCGTTTACACAGAAAATGCCTTTGTCGGCAACGACCGCATTTCCGACAGCAATTTGCTCACCCTGGGCGTGACCACGCGCTTGCTGGACCCCAACACGGGTGCCGAGGCGGTGCGCCTGGGCATGGCGCAGCGCTTTCGTTTTCGGGACCAGAACGTGACCTTGCCGGGCGGCACCAAGGTGGATGACCGGCTCAGTGACATCTTGCTGGGCGCAGCGGTCAACTGGGACCCCCGATGGGCCTTTGACTCGACCGTGCAGTTCAACCCGACCACCGCCCAGTCGGTGCGCTCGACCATCGGTGCGCGTTACAGCCCGGGGAACTACCGCACCCTATCGGCGTCCTACAGCTACCAGCGTAATTTCAGCGAGCAGTTGAATGTGGGCTGGCAGTGGCCGGTCAATGACCTGTGGGGAGACCGGGGGCAGGATCTTGGCGCGGGTCGCGGGCAGGGAGACGGTCGCTGGTACACCGTGGGCCACCTCAACTACAGCCTTTATGATCGCAAGCTGGTCGACGGTTTTTTGGGCTTTGAGTACGATGCAGGTTGCTGGCTGGGCCGTGTGGTGCTGGAGCAGTTGCAGGTCAGCACCTCCGCGGCCAACCAGCGCATCATGTTTCAGCTGGAGTTTGTCGGTTTCACCCGTTTGGGTGTTAGCCCCCTGAAGACCTTGAAAGACAATATTCCCGGTTATCAATACCTGCGGGAGCAAACCAGCTCCCCCAGCCGTTTCAGCAATTACGAATAATCCATCATGACCCATCGCCTGACAGCCCTGACTGTGGCAACCCTTGCCATTTTGGCTTCCCTGACGTCGCAGGCGCAGAGCCTGGCGCCTGCCCAGACCGGCGTCCCGCGCCAGGCCGACTTCATTGTGGCCATCGTCAATTCGGAGCCGGTGACCAACAACGAGGTCCACCGCGAGGTGCTGCGCGTGACGCAACAGCTGGCCCAGCAACGTCAACCCAAACCCGATAGCCGGGTGTTGACTCGCCAGGTCTTGGAGAGCCTGATTGTCCAGAAAGCCCAGTTACAGCAGGCCCGGGAAACCGGTGTTCGCGTGGACGAGGCTGCGGTGGATCAGGCCGTGCAGAACATTGCCCGTCAAAACCAGATTGATGTGCCTGAACTGCATCGCCGCCTGGCCCAGGACGGGCTGGTGCTCAGCGAATTCCGCAACCAGTTGCGCGACCAGCTGATGCTCACCCGCCTGCGCGAGCGCGATGTGGAACCCCGCGTCCGGGTGACGGACCTGGAGGTGGACCAGTACTTGCGCGAACAGCAAAGCAACAACACGGACCCCGCCTCACAGGAGATCAATCTGGCGCAGATTCTGGTGTCGGTACCCGAGACCGCCACGCCCGAGCAGGTCACGGCCTTGCAGGCCCGTGCCCAGCGCGCGCTGGACCGGGCTCGCGCAGGGGAGAGCTTTGTGGCCCTGGTCACTGAATATTCGGATGCGACCAGCAACACCAATGGGGGGCAATTGGGGCTGCGCACGGCCGACCGCTACCCGCCCTTGTTTCTGGACGCCACTCAACAACTGGCCATTGGCGAAATTTCTGGCCTGGTCCGTTCGGGCGCTGGTTTTCACGTGCTCAAAGTGCTGGAGAAAAAGAGTGCCGGTTCGCCCGCCATGACCGTCACCCAGAGTCGGGCCCGCCATATCCTGTTGCGGGTCAGCCCGCAGTTGAGCGAGGCCGCGGCCAAGAGCAAGCTGGCTGAATTCAAGAAACGCATCGTGGCGGGGCAGGCTGACTTTGCCGCCCTGGCCCGGGAAAATTCGCAGGACGGCAGCGCCTCCCAAGGGGGCGATTTGGGCTGGGCCAACCCCGGCATGTTTGTGCCCGAGTTTGAAGAGGTGATGAGCCGACTGGCGCCCAGCCAGATCAGCGACCCGCTGGTGTCCCGGTTTGGTGTCCACCTGATCCAGTTGACCGAACGCCGCAATGCCGCCTTGAACCCGCGTGAACAGCGCGAAACCGTCCGTGCCATGCTGCGCGAAAAGAAACTCGACGAGGCCTACACCACCTGGGCGCAAGACCTGCGTGGCCGTGCCTATGTGGAAATGCGCGAGCCGCCCCAATAAGTCAGGCCCCAGTGAAACACGGCAAACACATTCCCCGCAAGCGTTTTGGCCAGCATTTTCTGGCTGACCGGCTCATCATTGACGCCATCGTCGACGCCATTGCCCCGCAGCCTGGCGACGTCATGGTTGAAATCGGCCCCGGCCTGGCCGCGCTCACGCAGCCTTTGGTCGAGCGCCTGGGCCAGCTCACTGTCATTGAGCTGGACCGTGACCTCGCGGTTCGCCTGCGCGAGCACCCGCAGCTCACGGTCATCGAGTCTGATGTACTGAAAGTGGACTTTGCCCAGGTGGCACAAGCGCAACCAGCTATCAAATTGAGAGTGGTTGGCAACCTGCCCTACAACATTTCCACCCCGATTTTGTTTCATTTGCTGGCGTTTGTGGATGTCATCGCTGACCAGCACTTCATGCTGCAGAAAGAAGTCATTGACCGCATGGTGGCCAAGCCCTCCACGTCGGACTACGGCCGCTTGAGTGTCATGCTGCAATGGCGTTACGCCATGGAAAACGTGTTGTTTGTGCCGCCGGAAAGTTTTGACCCACCACCCCGGGTCGACAGCGCCGTGGTGCGCATGGTGCCGCACGAGCACCCTGCGGCGGTCGACGTGAAGCTGCTGAGCGAGATCGTGCAGGTGGCTTTCAGCCAGCGCCGCAAGCTGATGCGGCACACGCTGGGCCGTTGGCTGCAGGAGAAGGGCTTCACCGGCGAGTTCAATGTGCAGCGCCGTGCTGAAGAGGTGCCGGTGGCTGAGTACGTGGCCCTGGCAGGGCAGGTCAAGAGCGACAGCCTTTAAACCCGTCGCGGCGCCCATAAAAAAGGCCCACTATGCAGTGGGCCTTTTTTCATTTTGGCGCGGGTCGCCGACCGTTGTTCTATCAGGCGGCGGTCAACCAGTAGCCTGCGTTGAAGGGGCTGCTCATGCGCAGCGCCAGGGGGGAGACGTCCAACAGTTTGTCGGTCGGCATCCGTTCGCCGGATTCCGTCATCAATTCAATGCCCGAGACGGCCTGAGCACTGGTGTCAGTGCCTTTTGCCTCGTTCGCCCGTTCTGCTTGGCTGGTGTGTGCAGAACGGGCTACAGAAAAGAATAGAAACATCGGAAGGGTATTTTTCTGTCCCCCCAATAGTCCGATGCGTCACGGAAAATATCCAGCAACTGCTCGCGCGCTTCCTTGTCGAACTTGGCGTTCGCAGGAATGTGCTCCAGCACCGCGATAAAGCCGGGCTGTGGGCCGGACTTGTGCAACGGGTCGGTCATACTGTCATACAGGGCGTCAAAGTTCTTGCCCACGTGCGCGGAGAGCATGAACTGCTGGCCGATCAAATCAAGCACATCCTGCTTGGTCTGCGCGTTGGCCAGATTGGCGTACAGAAAATGCTGTCCCAGCGATTGGGCCGCGTCCTGCAACTCCTGAACCCGAAAGGCACGGATGGACTGGACGATGTTGGGCCGGATGCCGCGCAAGGGCACGTCGGCAGTAGCACTCTTTGCTGCTGGTGTTTCTTGGGTAAGTGACATATTCGTTCCTGCTTCACTTTCAATAATGACTAAACAAAATTACGGCACGATCTTGCGGAAGCTCGCATAGTGATCGGCGGTGTAATAACAAGTGTCTGGCGTGGTGGGTTGACCCCCACACACAATGCGCCGGGCTCCCCGGTTGCGTGAGCCTGGTGTTTTTACGGTGTATTCATGGTAATAACCACGCTTTTGGGCTGGCAGCAAACGCTCCCGGTTACCAAAGACAACACCGTCTTTTTCATGTGCAAATGGACCACCCTGACGGACCAGTTCATAGGTTTGCACGCCTTGACGGGGTAACTCTGCGACGGTTATCGTGGCATCGTTATCCAGAATAACGGGCCCCTTGGCCTGAGCCAAACCGGTCGCAAAAACCGCCGTGAACACCAAGCCAGTGAACACTAACTTGAGGCTTGTTAGACGCGACATGAAAAAAACACCTCTCAGATTACTCCGGGTTTACCCGGTAATTTCAAGGTGTGTAGTGTCGCGTATTTACAAAAAAAATGCAAGTGGCTGCCCAATAAATAGGCATCCACCTGCAGATTTTGACGGAGCTAAGTTAGTGCTTGCTTTTATGGAGGCGCTTAGCGGACCGCGTTGGCGTCAGCCACCGTGAGGGCTGTCATATTCACAATTCGGCGTACCGTGGTGCTGGCCGTCAGCACATGCACCGGTTTGGCCGCACCCAGCAGGACGGGCCCGATGGCAATATTGCCGCCGGCGGCGGTTTTGAGCAGGTTGTAGGCAATATTGGCGGCATCGATGTTGGGCAGGACCAACAGGTTGGCGTCGCCTTCCAGGCTGCTGTTGGGCATGAGGGCCTTGCGGGCGGCACCGTCCAGCGCTACGTCACCGTGCATTTCGCCGTCGACTTCCAGCCAGGGCGCCTCGACGCGCAGTATTTCCAGCGTGCGGCGCATCTTGATGGCGCTGGGCAGGTTGCTGGAGCCGAAGTTGGAATGGCTCAGCAGCGCCGCTTTCGGGTGCAGGCCAAAACGCATCATTTCTTCGGCCGCCATTACCGTGATTTCAGCCAGCTCTTCAGCCGTCGGGTCGTAGTTGACATGGGTGTCAACCAGGAACACCTGGCGATCCGGCAGCATCAGGCCGTTCATGCAGGCATAGATCTGCACGTCCTGCGGCGTGCTGGGGCTGCCGCCCGGGCGTTTGCCGATAACCTGGTCGATGTAGTGCAGGTGCATCGCGGTGGTGCCCCAGGTGCCGCAGATCATGCCGTCCACATCGCCTTTGTGCAGCAGCATGGAGCCGATCAGCGTCAGGCGTCGGCGCATCTCGATCTTGGCGACCTGGGCCGTGCCGCCCTTGCGCTCGGTCATGCGGTGGTAGGTCTGCCAGAAATCGCGGTAGCGGCGGTCCTGCTCGACGTTGACCACGTCGTAGTCCAGTTCCTCGCGCAGGCGCAGGCCAAATTTCTCGATGCGCTGGGCAATCACCAGCGGGCGGCCAATCAGTGTTGGCCGTGCCAGGCCCTCGTCCACCACGATCTGGCAGGCGCGCAAGACACGCTCTTCTTCACCTTCGCAGTACGCCACCCGCTTTTTAAGCGCTTTCTTGGCGGCGTTGAAGATGGGCTTCATCATCGTGCCGGAGGCATAGACAAAGGTTTGCAGCTTGTCGCGGTAGGCGTCCATGTCCAGAATCGGGCGCAGCGCCACGCCGCTGTCGGCCGCTGCCTGGGCCACCGCTGGCGCGATTTTCATCATTAGGCGCGGATCAAAAGGCTTGGGAATCAGGTATTCCGGGCCGAAGGCGAGTTGCTCACCGGCATACGCCGCGGCCACCACCTCGCTTTGCTCGGCCTGGGCCAGTTCGGCAATGGCGTGCACGGCGGCAATTTCCATCTCCAGCGTGATGGTGGAGGCGCCTGCATCCAGCGCACCGCGGAAGATGTAGGGGAAGCACAGGACGTTGTTGACCTGATTCGGGTAGTCGGTACGGCCGGTGGCGATGATGGCATCGCTGCGGACTGATTTGACGTCTTCCGGCAGGATTTCGGGATTCGGGTTGGCCAGCGCAAAAATTAGCGGTTTGTCCGCCATCTTGGCGACCATTTCCTTTTTGAGCACGCCCCCGGCCGAGAGCCCGAGGAACACGTCAGCGCCTTCGATGATCTCGCCCAAGGTGCGGGCCGAGGTCTTTTGTGCATAGACGATCTTGTCTTCGTCCATCAGTTCGGTGCGGCCTTCATAGACCACGCCGGCGAGGTCGGTGACATAAATGTTTTCGCGCGGAATGCCCAGCTTGACCAGCAGGCCCAGGCAGGCCAGGGCTGCAGCACCGGCGCCGGAGGTCACGAGCTTGATCTTTTTGGGGTCTTTGCCGACGACTTTGAGGCCATTCAGAATGGCGGCGCCCACGCAGATGGCGGTGCCGTGCTGGTCGTCGTGGAACACCGGAATCTTCATGCGCTCGCGCAGCTTGCGCTCGACGTAGAAGCAGTCGGGTGCCTTGATGTCTTCGAGGTTGATGCCGCCGAAGGTGGGCTCCAGCGAGGCGATGATGTCGACCAGTTTGTCGAGGTCGTGCTTCTCGTCGATCTCGATGTCGAACACGTCAATGCCGGCGAACTTCTTGAACAGCACGCCCTTGCCTTCCATGACCGGCTTGGAAGCCAGTGGGCCGATGTCGCCCAGGCCGAGCACGGCGGTGCCGTTGGTGATGACGGCCACCAGGTTGCCCCGGCTGGTGTATTTGAAGGCGGCGTTGGGGTCTTTGACGATTTCTTCGCACGGGGCGGCGACGCCGGGCGAGTAGGCCAGGGCCAGGTCGTGCTGGTTGGTCAGTTGTTTGGTCGCTGCAATGGAGATCTTGCCGGGCGTGGGAAACTCGTGGTATTCGAGGGCGGCACGGCGCAATTCGGCGCGTTTTTCGTCGGCTTTCGCCGTGGTGTGGGGCATCTTTATCTCCTGCTGCAACCAGTATGACCGAACGGTCAGCCTGTCAGCTTCTGTAAGGGAGTGAAATTGTAGGCCCTGGCGCAAGCCAATCGATATACGGGAATGTGCGTACAGGGGCAAAGTGGCGTTTACTTCATGCCGAATTTGCATGCTTTTATGCCCGTCAGGCAGCAAGCAGTTTGGCCTGTTCGGCGCGCCGGGTGGTGTTTTTGCCGGTCAGTGCAAAACCACGTTGTTGTCCCTGGAGGTCGATGAACTGCCACACGCCCGCTTCGGCACAGGTCCATGCGCCAGGCGTTCCCGGGGCGGGTGCTGCCACCACAATCGGCAGCGCCGGGGTCTTGATGGCCACCGGCATCAGTGGGAAAACGACGTCCGTGGACTGGCCCGTCAGACTGGCGGCCAGTGCCTTGGCCGCACTCATAATGGGCATGACGTAGGGCAAGGTGCGGCTCCCCGCACTGGCGTACTGCGCGCCGTCGCCCAGGGCGTAAACGTGTGCCGCGCTGGTTTGCAGGCGTGCGTCTGCCAGCACGCCGCGCTCGCAGGTCAGACCGGCCGCCTGGGCCAGGGTGGTGTCCGCCCGCAGGCCGATGGCGCTGAGCACCAGGTCAGCCTGCACCAGCGTGCCATTGGACAGTTCGACCTGCAGGGCGGGGCGGTCGCCCTCGGCGCGCAGCGCGTGGTGAACGGCCTGGACCGTCGTGCCAAACTGCCAACTCACCCCCAACCCGGTCAAGGCTTCGCGCAATTGCAGGCTGGCCTCAGCGGGCAACAAGGTGGCCATCGGCCCGGTGGAGGGGTCCACCACGGTGACCGAATAGCCAGAGGCGGCCAAGTCGTTGGCAAATTCGCAGCCGATCAGGCCCGCGCCCATGACCAGCACGTGTTTTTTGCGGGGCAATGTGCTATTGGTTTCATAGCTGTCTGCGCCCGTCAGACGGGCGTGAAAGGCTGAAAAGTCATCCAATGAGTTGACGGACAGCACCTGGTCTGCCGCCGTGCCCAGCACGGGTACCCGGATCGCTTGTGCGCCGGTGGCCAGCACCAGCTGGCTGTAACGGAACTCGCCCTGCGGTGTGGTCACCGACTGCGTGGCCGGGTCGATCGACATCACCCGGGTGTGGGCCAGCAGGGTGACGTTCAAGGTCTCCACCATCTTGGCCGCCGGGGTGCTGACCAACTGCGCCGGGGCGCGGCCCTGGTTGAACGCGTTGGACAGCGACGGCTTGGCGTAAAAATCGCCACTGTCGGCGGTGATCACCATCACCGGGGTGTTGCTGTCGAGCTTGCGGAACTCGCGTGCGGTGGTCCAGCCAGCCAGTCCGGCACCGATGATGATGAGGGGGTGGGTCATGGGGTCTCGCTCAGGCGGTCAGATTTCAATGGCTTCGAAATCGGCCTTGGCCACACCGCAGTCCGGGCATTCCCAACCCTCGGGCACGTCAGCCCATGCGGTGCCAGGTGCAATGCCGTCTTCCGGGCGGCCAGTGGCCTCGTCGTAGATGAAGCCGCAAACAATGCAAAGGTAGGTTTTCATGTCAATGTCCAGTCAAAATAAGTATTAAATCAGGCTGTAGCCCAGGTGGAACGTGCGGTAGTAGCTATTAAATATATAGCGTTAGCGTGTGATGACCGCTCAGGCCGTGATCTTGGCCAACTGGGCTTTGTAGTGGTTGGCGTGCCGTTCTTCCACTTTGGCCAGCGCGGCGAAGCGTTTTTGGGCTTTTTCCAGCGCGGCTTTGAATTGGGCGGCGTGCACTTTGCTTTCTTCAATCTGTTCGCTCATCTCGACCACGGCCGCGGCGTTGCCTTCTTCTTCGGCCGTTTTGCGAAAGCCGGGGTACATCTCGGTGTACTCGTAGGTTTCACCGTCAATGGCGATTTGCAGCGCCTTGGCGGGCGTCATGCTGGCCTTGGGGTAAAGCAAATCGAGATGGCCAAAGGCGTGCATGACTTCCTGGTCGGCGGTGGCCTCGAAGGCGCGCGCGGTTTCTTCGTCACCCATTTCGCGGGACAGTTTGGCGAAGTAGCGGTACTTGATGTGCGCCATCGACTCGCCGGCAAAGGCGGACTCCAGGTTGGCCAAAGTCTTGATCTCGGGGCGTTGTGTTGTGCTCATGGTGGGCTCCAGTGGGGTGAGAGTTTCGATAGATGATTTGGATCGATATTGGCTCAATGGTAGTTATTTTCTATTGACTGGGCCAATTGGATTTGGCTAAACGATCGATAGGGGCGACAGGCATGGCCGGGTGACCGGTGGTTGTCAGCGCGTTGACGGGCGCAACGAAGACCCCGGATAATCATGGGCTATGCCAAACCACCCTCTTGTGCCTTCGGAATTCTCCGGGTTGACGCCGTTTTTGCGGCGTTTTTCGCAGGGTGTCGAGCGTTGGGGCGTGTTGCGGACCACGCTGGTCTTCAGTGCCGGTGTCTCCCTGGTTTCACTGGCGCTCACGTATGTTTTTTTGCGCCTGCTCGGGCATCAGGAGATGGGGGCGGCTTTTTACATATCCCTGCTGGTTCCATTGCCGATGACCTTGTTCAGCGGCAGCATCATTTTTGCCCTGGTGATTGCGCTGGAGCGCGCCCGGCAGCAGGCGTACAACCTGGCCATGACGGACAGCCTCACCGGCCTGCGCAACCGGCGCCATTTCAGGCAGGCGGCGCAGCGTGAGTTTCAGCTGGCGCAGCGGCACCAGTTACCCACGGCCTTGCTGATTTTGGATGTGGACCATTTCAAGCGTATCAATGACCTGCATGGCCACAGCGTGGGGGACCAGGTGCTGGTTGACATCAGCCAGTGTTGCGCCCGGGTGTTGCGTACCACGGACCTGCTGGCCCGCTGGGGTGGTGAAGAGTTTGTGGTGCTGCTGCCCAACACGCACCGTGACCATGCGCACCAGCTGGCGGAGCGGGTGCGCGAGGCGGTCGCGGGCCTGGCCGGGTGGCAGGTGCAGTCCGAAGCGGTGCGGGTGACGGTCAGCGTAGGGGTGGCTTATGCCGAGCCCGGCCACACCGCGACACTGGATGCCCTGGTGCACACCGCCGACCAGGCGCTGTACGAGGCCAAGCGTGCTGGACGCAACCAGGTGGCACCTGGCGGGTTTCGTTGTTCGCCCCTGATGACGACCTGAATAAGGCGCTGCGCCTGATGGCCGCAGGTATCATTCCCGCTCCCTTTCACCCTCTGGAGCAGCACATGGCATTGATGGACTTCCTCAAGAAACAGTTCATTGACATCATTCAATGGACTGAAAGCCAGGATGGCACGCTGGCCTGGCGTTTTGCGATGGCCGACATGGAAATCCAGAACGGCGCGCAACTGGTGGTGCGCGAGTCGCAGATGGCCGTGTTTGTGAACGAGGGCCAGGTGGCCGATGTGTTTGGCCCCGGCACGCACAAGCTCACCACGCAGACCCTGCCGGTGCTCACCTACCTGAAGAACTGGGACAAGCTGTTTGAGTCCCCGTTCAAGAGCGATGTGTACTTCTTCAGCACGCGCCAGCAGGTCGACCAGAAGTGGGGCACGCCCCAGCCCATCACCATCCGTGATGCCGACTTTGGCGCTGTGCGCCTGCGCGCCTTTGGCAACTACAGCTTCCGCGTTGCTGACCCCAAGCGCTTTCACACCGAGATTTCGGGCACGCGTGACACCTATGGCGTGGGCGATCTGGACGGCCAGTTGCGCGGCCTGGTGTTGCAGAACATCAGCTACGCCATTGCATCCAGCGGCATTCCGTTTCTGGACCTGGCCTCGAACCAGCTGATGTTTGCGCAAGCGCTCACCCAACAACTCGCGCCTGAGTTCGAGAAGATCGGCCTCAAGCTGGAAGGCATGACGGTGCAAAACGTCTCGCTGCCTGAAGAGCTGCAAAAAATTCTCGACCAGAAAATCGGCATGGGTATGGTCGGCAACGACATGGGCAAGTTCATGCAGTACCAGACCGCGCAGGCCATTCCCAAATTTGCCGAAGGCGCTGCGGGTGGTGGTGCCGGTGGTGGCATCGCAGGCGACGCCATGGGCCTGGGCGCCGGTGTGGCCCTGGGCCAGGTGCTGGCGCACAACCTGCAGGCCGGTCTGCAAGGCGCGGGCGCTGCGCCTGCCGCCGCCGCTGTGCAGGTGGTGGGTGTGAAGCCTGAGGACGTGATGGCCACGCTGGAGAAGTTGGGCGAGCTCAAAACCAAGGGCATCCTGACCCAGGACGAGTTTGACGCCAAGAAAGTCGAGCTGCTCAAAAAGCTGGTGTAGTGGCAGGGCGGGGCCGGGCGGGACAGCAAAGCGTTCTGCTTCGTGTCCCCCGCCCTTTGGGCTCCTCCTTTTACCTTCGCATAACACTTTACCGCCCCGCCCTCCTTGGCCACAGCTATCCAACGCTCTTACAGGGCACCCTGCCCCGGCTGCGGCGCGCCGGTTGAATTCCGCAGCGCGCAGTCCACGCACGCGGTCTGCGGCTATTGCCAAAGCACGGTAGTGCGCCAGGGGGAGACGCTGTCACGCATCGGCAAAATGGCCGAGCTGTTTGACGACCACAGCCCGCTGCAATTGCAGGCCTCCGGCACCTGGAACGGCAAGGCCTTCACGCTGGTGGGCCGCTTGCAATACAAATACGGCGAGGGCACGTGGACCGAGTGGCATGCGGTGTTGGCCGATGGCAGCAGTTCTTTTTTGAGCGAAGACAACGGCGCCTATGTGTTCAGCACACCGCTGGCGCTGCAGCGCGCTTTGCCGGCGGCGGAGGCATTCCGGGTCGGCGCGACGACGGCCATCAACGGCCAGTCGTTCAGCGTGGCCTCCAGCCAGCCCGTGGCGCTGATGTCGGCGCAGGGGGAATTGCCGCATCTGCCGCCGCTGGGCCAGCCGTTTGCGATGGTGGAGTTGCGCAGCCAGGGCGCGGGCCACATCGGCCGCGACGAGTCGGTGCTGAGCATCGACTACGGTAGCCAGCCGCCTAGCGTGACGCTGGGCAAGCCGGTGTTGCTGGAAGACTTGAAGCTCTCCGGTCTGCGCGACGCATCGGTCAAGGACGAGCAAGGCCGCCAGTTCAGCTGCCCCAACTGCGGTGCGCCTGTGGCGGTGATGCTGGCCAGCAGCAAGAGCATCACCTGTAGCGCGTGCAGCAGCCTCATTGACCTGTCACAGGGCGTGGGTGGCGAACTCCGGCACGCCTTGCAGGACGACCCGGTGTCGCCGCTGATTCCGCTGGGCAGCCAGGGGCCGCTGCAGGGCGTGCTGTGGCAGGTAGTGGGTTTTCAGCACCGCATGGGGCATGACCCGAGCGATCCGGACGAGCACTTTGGCTGGGAAGAGTATTTGCTGTTTAACGCGAAGCGCGGGTTCATGTTTCTGGTCGATTCGACCGAGGGCTGGAGCGTGGTCAAGCCCACCACGGGCGCACCCGTGCTGAGCGACAACCGCCAGAGCGCCACGTACCTGGGCACGCGTTACCCACTCAAGGAAAGCTACAACGCCGAGACCTCGTATGTGGCGGGCGAGTTTTACTGGCAGGTGAGCCGTGGGCAGACAAGCTCGAATCGCGATTTCGCCAGCGGCAAAAGTCTCTTGTCAATGGAGCAGTCGGCCCACGAGATCACCTGGTCGGTGGGCAGCCAGATCGAGAGCGATGCGGTGGCCGCAGCCTTCAAGCTCACCGACAAAAAAGAGCTGCTCAAGCGCAGCGATGCGGGTCCCGCCAGCGCCGCGCGGAGCCTGAGCTTCAGAACCATCGTGAGCTTGTTTCTGCTCATCATGCTGTTCATGGTGTTGATGAGCCGCTGCTCCAGCTGTGACCCGCGCGTTGAGAATTGCAGCAGCGGTGTACGCAGCTCAGGCGGCTCGTTTGGCGGCTTCTCCAGCGGCGGCGGACACAAATGATGTGCCCGCCAATCAGGTCCTGGAGCCGGCCATTGAATCAATATTTTTGAAGGAGATCACCATGGGTATGGAATGGTTGAAGACAGGGGCTTTTTTGGGCTCCATCATGTTTGCGCTGATGGGCGTGATCATTTTTTTGTTGACCTTTGTGATCATTGACAAACTCACGCCCTACAACCTGTGGGAAGAAATTGTCGAGAAGCAAAACCGGGCGCTTGCGCTGGTGGTGGCGGCCATGTCGCTGGGCATTTGCATCATCGTGGCAGCGGCCATTCACGGGTGAGCCGGGCGGATACCGCCGGGCCCAGCCCGGTCGAGGTGGCGCTGCTCACCTCGGTTTTTGTGGTGGCGGCCTGCGGGCTGGTGTACGAGCTGGCGGCAGGCGCCCTGGCGTCCTACCTGCTGGGCGACTCGGTCTTGCAGTTCTCCACCGTCATTGGCACCTACCTGTTTGCGATGGGTGTGGGGTCGTATTTGTCGCGCTTTTTCGAGCGCCAGTTGCCCGCACATTTTTTACGCATAGAACTGCTGGTAGCCCTGGTGGGAGGTGCGCTACCAGCTCTGCTTTTTGTAGCAAATGCGTGGTTGCCGGGCTCGTTTCGCTTCCTGCTCTACATGCTGGTGCTGGCGGTGGGCACGCTGGTGGGGCTGGAGATTCCGCTGGTCATGCGCATCCTGAAACGCAACGTGGCGCTCAAAGACCTGGTGTCGCAGGTGCTCACGTTTGACTACCTCGGCGCACTGGCCGTGTCGCTCGCGTTCCCCTTGATCCTGGTGCCGCAGCTCGGGCTGATTCGCACCGGCCTGCTATTCGGGCTGATGAACGCGTCGGTGGCCGTGTGGGCGTTGTGGCTGTTTCGCCATGAGCTGCGGCAGTTCAAGGCCCATGTGTTGGCCTGCGTCGCCACGCTGGCCGCGCTGACCGGCGGCATGGTGGCGGCCGATGTTATTACCAGCTGGGCCGAAGACAAGATGTACCAGGACCGCGTGGTGTTTGCCAGCACCTCGCCCTACCAGCGCATCGTGGTGACTTACGGTCCGGGCGAAGGCCGTGCGGGCTACCGGCTGTTTTTGAACGGCAACCTGCAGTTTGCGCAGCGCGACGAGTACCGTTACCACGAGGCCCTGGTGCACCCGGTGATGGCGGCGTTTTCAGCCACCGGCGGCGTACCCCAAAAGGTGGCCGTGCTGGGTGGCGGCGACGGCATGGCCGTGCGCGAAATCCTCAAATACCCCGGTGTGGAAAGCGTCACGCTGGTGGAGCTGGACCCGGCCATGACGAGGCTGTTTTCCACCCAGCCCATGCTGGTGCAACTCAACGGCGGCGCCTTGAAGTCGCCCAAGGTCCAGGTCGTCAACACCGACGCCTTCAGCTGGCTGGAGCACAACACCGACACCTTTGACGTGATCGTGGTGGACTTTCCCGACCCCACCAACTTCTCGATTGGCAAGCTCTATACGAACTCGTTTTACGCCTTGCTGGACAAGCACCTGGCGGCCAGTGGTTACGCCGTCATCCAGACCACCTCGCCGCTGGTGGCGCGCCAGAGTTTCTGGACCGTGACGACCACCATCGAGTCGGTGGGCCTCACCGCTACGCCCTACCACGCGCATGTGCCCAGCTTTGGCGAGTGGGGCTACATCGTGGCCAGCCGCCGGCCCTACCGCTTGCCCACCGCCCTGCCCGCGGGTCTGCGCTTTCTGACGCCGCACAGCCTGCCCGCCCTGTTTGATTTTCCGGCCGACATGGCGCGGCTGCCTGCTGAGGTGAATCGGCTGTCGAACCAAGTGTTGGTGACCACCTACGAAGCGGAGTGGGGGAAGGTGGCCAAGTGAAGCGGGTTGTGCAGGGGGCGTAACCGGTTTTGGCAGGGATGATTTCAGATTTCCTGCCTCCGTCCGCTTATTGACATAAATTGGTACCCCGGGTTGCATCCCGATGCATGGCGTTTACCCAAGCCAAACAGTAAAACCATCAATTGAACGATGGAACGGCAGTTCATGCTTGACCACGTGTCAGTTCATCAGCAAACTGGTGGTTGACATCGCGGTGGTGCGCCTCATCGGCGCGGATCACGACGATGACGTCGCGCAGCAAGGTGCCTGGTGCCAACTTCCAGTAGTCGATGGCGATCTGGGGTGCTGGCACATTCGGGTAGGTGCCATTGTCTACGCCTGCCAGGTATTCGGTGTAGCTGGAAACCGCCTCTTCCTCCAGGTAACCCACAATCCGGTGCGCGGTTCTGGGCGAGAACACATAGAGCAGAAAAAACAGGTTATAGAAAGCACCCTGCACTAGCATAACCAGCAGACGCTCAAACCGCGAGGGCCGAGCAATCTCGATGAAGGTCATCAGATGCATGCGTTCGTTCTCGGCCTCGTCCAGCAGCACGCGGATCCAGCCCCGATCGCTTTCCATACGACGCAGCGCCCGCAAATGTTGCAGCGCACCGCCGACCATACCAGGCACCGCGGCCACGGTTTCCAGCACGACTGCGCGATGACCATAACGTTTTGCGAAAAACGCGTCGGCAAAAAACCGCATGAACTTGACCAGACCATAGGCGAACCAATCGCGAAAACCCGTTGGTTTTCGATGTTGGATGAGTTCAGCGTCGGTCACAACTTGCGCGATCAAACGTCCAGTCCAGAACCATCAAAGACAGCCACGCATGAGCTTTGGCCAGGTTCAACCATTTGCCAGTGAAGTCCGACCCAGTGCAAACACCGAGTTGCCTAGCGCAAACCAAAAAATGACAAGGCTGCGATAACAATAACAACCAAGCCGACGATGTACACGATGCTGTTCATAAATTTCCTCTTTCATTGAAGTTGACAAAAAGTTCAAGAACCAAATCTCGTGTCTGAATCCACAGAGTTCGGGCTTCTATTGCACCGCTCATGGACCGATCTGTCGGTGCGCCAGCCAACATAGGCACAGATAGCCACGAGCAGGCTGATGGCTACGGAGTTCCACAGATGAATTGCTGATTCTGCTATCGAGAACTGTGCACGTTGATCACTAACCGTGCGCTGGCGCACCGACAGGCCCGCTATCGAAGGCATAACATCAATCCGCAGTTTACGGACCGAGCCTCATGCTCATTCCACCTTCAACGGAACCAGGAGAAGCATATGAACCCATTGACCACCCCGCCGTCGAACACCGAACTTGTCGATGAAGACCTTGCCGAGCAGGCCAACCCCGGCCACGGCGTTCCGTCGCAGGACCCGAATACGGCGGCGCAGACTCCGCTGAAACCCCATGAAGCCGAGCGCGAGGCCAACTCGGTGCTGATGGGTGGCGGCATGGTGGCAGGTGCGGCCACGGGTGCCGTCATCGGAGTTGCGGTGGCCGGCCCAGTGGGGGTTTTGGTCGGGGCCTCGCTGGGTGCTGTTGCTGGCGCACTGGGAGGAGCCGCCGCTGGAGCCACGGCGAGCCCAGAGGATTCGAACAGCGTCGACACAGCGCCCGCGGATACCGAGCAAAAGTAACTTGAAGAGAAGTCCAACTTGTTCTTGCTCGTCTCCTAAGTGGCCGGGATTTCCCTACCCAATTCCAACACCCAAGGATCTGTCATGCAACAAAAAGCCTGGAGCGCCAAGCGCGAACGTCAGTACGCACATATCAAGGACAGCTTGCTTGAAGGCGGCAAGCGTGAGTCTGTGGCCCAAGAGATCGCGGCGCGGGTCGTCAACAAGGAGCGGGCGCAGCACGGTGAATCGGTGAGTAGCAGCGTCTCTTCGATCAACGACATGTCTGCGGGTCGGCGTGGTGGCTTGCGCTCCCACCAAGGTCCAGGCGGTCGAACCATGCTTCAGCTTCGCAATGAGGCAAAACAGCGCGGTCTGAAGGGACGTTCCGCGATGAACAAAGCGCAGCTTGAAGCTGCCCTTGCGCGATGACGACGCCGATTCCACGCCCGCCTGGCAACGTCGGCCCCGAGAGTCCGCCGGTGGCGGCCGCCGAGGCCCGCGCTGTGGCGCCGTTGCTGGTCAGCGGCATCGAAGCTGTGGCCCGTTCGCGGCTGCTCACCGTTCCTGCGGAAACGCGGCTCGTTGAAGTGGCTGCGCGGTTGTCGGGCGCGCAAATCAGCGTCGTGGTGGTGTGTGATGAAGCAGGGGCTGCGATGGGCACCATCACAGAAACCCTGCGTCAGGCACCTGGGGCTGGGTCAGGCCGACTTCTTTACCACCCGTGCCGGCGACGTGATGACGAAGGAATTCACGACCTGCTCACAACAGGAGTTGCTGTCCGATGTGCTGGCGATGATGCACGCGCGCGGCCTCTCCACGTGCTGCTGATCGGCACCGACAACCAGCCCTTGGGTGTGCTGAACGCCCGCGACGGGCTACGGGCACTGCTGGCGGCCGGCAACCACGAAGAGGCGCTACTGCGCAACTACGTGATGGGCATCGGCTACCAGTGAAAACGCAAAGCATGAGCGACACCCATGCCAAGCCCATCGTTCTGATCACCGGTGCCAGCGGCAACCTGGGCCACTCCGTGGCCAAGGCCTTGATGGTTCAGTACCGGATTGTCGGCCTGGACCGCGAGGCCCAGGAGGTCGGAGCCGTGAGCGGCTCAGACAGCGGTCCCGATGGTGTCGATTTTCCGGTCATTGCGGTTGACCTCAGCGCAGATGACTCGGTGGTATCGGCGCTGCAGGTGTTTCGTGATGCCTATGGTTCGCGCATTGCCAGCGTGGTGCACTTGGCCGCCTACTTCGATTTCACGGGCGAAGACAACCCGCTGTACCAGTCGGTCAATGTTGAAGGGACGCGGCGTTTGTTGCGTGCCCTGCAAGGCTTCGAGGTGGCGCAGTTTCTGTACCCCAGCACCATGCTCGTGCACGCGCCTTGTCACCCCGGCGAGCACATCGATGAAACGCAGCCCATCGCCCCGGCCTGGGCCTACCCGAGATCGAAGGCCGCCGCTGAGGCCGTGGTGCGGACGGAGTGCGGGCACATCCCCAGCGTCATTCTTCGCTTTGCCGGTGTTTACGACGCGCACACCATGGTGCCCACCATGTCACAGCAAATGGCCCGCATCTACGAGCGCGATCTTCAGAGCCACCTGTATTCCGGTAGTACGCTGGTCGGCCAGTCGGCGCTGCACCGCGAAGACATGCTGGACGCGCTGCTGCGTGCCGTGGACCGGCGCGCGCTGCTGCCTACCGGCACCGAAATCCTGATTGGCGAGGCCGAGGCGGTCGGCTACGGCATGCTGCAGGACACCCTGGGCCACTTGATGCATGGCGCGGATGCCTGGCCCACGCTACAGGTTCCGAAGCCACTGGCGGCGGCGGGTGCCTGGGTGCAGGGTCAATTGGAACCCTTGGTGCCCGATGCCATCGACGGCGGCAAGCCGCCCTTCATCCGGCCGTTCATGGTGGCCATGGCCGACGATCACTACGCGCTCGACATCCATCGTGCGCGCATACTGCTGGATTGGGCACCCCGGCACCACTTGGCAGATGACTTGCCGCAGTTGGTGGCGAGCCTGAAGGCCGACCCGGCAGCCTGGTACACCGCCAATGGCGTTTTGGCGCCGGGCTGGGTTACGACACCCGTCGCCCCCGTGGGTGATGACAACCCGGACGTGCTGCGCACACGCCACGAGGCGCAACGACAGGCCGAGCATGGTGCCTGGCGCTGGGCGCACTTTGTCAACGTCGGCCTGGGTAGTTGGTTGTTGACGCAGCCACTGCTGGTCGGCGTTCAGGAACCCTTGTTGCGCGGCAGCGAGATGACCCTGGGTCTGCTGCTGATGATCGCCGCAGGCCTCGCGCTGTCGTGGCGCGCGGTGTGGGCGCGCTGGCTGTGCGCTGGCATCGGCGCAGCCGTGATGGCAGTGCCTTTCCTCTGGTCCACCGCCAATGCCGCGGCCTATCTGTCGGACACGCTGGTGGGCGCGCTCGTCTTCGGCCTGGCCGTGTGCAGCAAGCCCGAGCCGGGCTCCTCGGCCGTCGCGGCCCTGACCGGGCCGAGCGTGCCGCCCGGCTGGAGCTACAACCCCTCGGGTTGGGCTCAGCGCTTGCCGATCATCGTGCTGGCGCTCCTGGGCCTGTATGTCTCGCGTTATTTGGCGGGCTACCAGTTGGGGCACATCCCGGGTCTCTGGGACCCATTCTTTGACGGTTCTGCCACCGACCCGCGCAACGGCACCGAAGAGATCGTCACGTCCTGGGTGTCGACAGCGCTGCCGGTGTCCGACGCGGCGCTCGGTGGCTACACCTACCTGCTGGAGATCCTCACCGGTCTGGTGGGGTCGCGCCAGCGCTGGCGAACGGCGCCTTGGCTGGTGCTGCTGTTCGGCCTGATGATCGTGCCGCTCGGCATGACGACGATTCTTTTCATCGTCATCCAGCCAATCGTGCTGGGCACCTGGAGCACCTTGGCATTGGTGGGCGGTGCGGCCGTGCTGCTGCAGATTCCTTACTCGCTCGACGAGTTGCTGGCCACCTGCCAGTTCCTGCGCCGCCGCACCCAGGCCGGCAAGCCCTGGGTGCGCGTCCTGTTCCTGGGTGACACCGACGACATGTCCGTGACTGGTGATGCAAGGCCTGCGGAGGACCCTGACGATGAGTTTGACCGCCCCCCCGGCACCGTGCTGAAGGCCATGGTCGGCGGTGGCGTCAGCCTGCCCTGGAACATGGCACTGGCCGGGGTGATCGGTCTGTCGCTGTTGTTCACGCGTGTGACGCTGGGCGCGGATGGGCGCCTGGCCGACGCGCACCACATCATTGGCTCGCTGGTGCTGGCCGTGGTCTCCATCGCCGCGGCCGATGTCGCCCGGCCCGCGCGGGCGCTCAACGCGCTGTTGGGTGTGGGCTTGATGAGCGTGCCATTCCTGTTCGATGGCGACAGCGTGACAGCCGCCGTCACCATCGGTATGGGGCTCGCGCTGGTGTTGCTCAGCATTCGCCGCGGACCGATTCAAGAGCGCTACGGCAACTGGAATCGCTGGTTGGTCTAGCCCGCATAGGTCCCGCCCCCCAACAATTGCGAAGCTGGCGTGGATTTGTGTGTCACCGCGAGGGCCACGCGCTGCGACGTGCCTGTCAACAAAATTCGGACGAGCCGGTTCGTCCGGAACATCGCTAACCTGGATTTCGGTGGCTGTGACAGTCGATATGCCCGTTTTCACGGCACAATAAACTGGTGAAACACGTCAACAGAAAGCACCATGCGTCCGAGCACAAGAGAACTACAAGCCCTGCGCGCCATGCCACGCAGGGGCTTTAGGGCCGCCTGATTCAGGGACGCATGTACACGTCTTGCGGCATTCAGCGCCGCCACTTTCTGGCTGCCTCCGCCCTGCCCCTGATCGGCTGCGCCCAACCTGACGCCATCACCGGCGGCTTCACCGGCATCAACCATGAGCGGGGTCATTGGTTGCGGGAGCAAAAAACCTGGCCCGCACCAAGCACCACGCACAAGACGGACGTGCTGATTGCTGGGGGTGGCGTGGCGGGGCTGGCCGCGGCGCGGGCCTTGCGCCTCAACGGCAACCAGGACTTCGCCCTGCTGGAACTGGAAGACACGGTGGGCGGCAACAGCCGGGGCGGCGCGGTCAAGGGCATCGCCTGTCCGCTGGGCGCGCACTACCTGCCGGTGCCGGGCGACGATGCGCCCGAGGTGCAGGACCTGCTCGAAGAATTGGGCTTGCGCCGCCGTGTGGCGGGCCGCTGGGAATACGACGAACGCCACCTGTGCCACAGCCCGCAGGAGCGCCTGTTTTTCAACGGTGCCTGGCAAGACGGCTTGTTGCCGGTGCAGGGGGTGGGCCGCGAGACGCTGGTGCAATACCAGAAGTTTGCCGCGTTGGTGGCGCTGGCCCAGCAGCAGGCGCGCTGGGCTATTCCAGTATCAAACAGGCCTCTAGCCACCGTGCAGCGTGCGCTTATAGCTATAACTTTCGTAGCGTATCTGGATCAACACCGCCTCACCGACCCGCACCTGCGCTGGTACCTGGACTACTGCTGCCGTGACGACTATGGCGCGGGCATGGCCACCGTGTCGGCGTGGGCGGGCATCCATTACTTTGCCAGTCGCCACGGTTTTCACGCGCCGGGCGTGGACGCTGCAGAGCGCGAGGGCGTGCTCACCTGGCCCGAGGGCAACGGCTGGCTCACCCAGCGCCTGGCCGCGCCCCTGCAGGAGCGCCTGCATACCGGGCGCGTGGTGCTGCGCGTTGCCACCCTCAAACACGGTGTCGAGGTGGACGCCTTCAACACCACCACCCAGGCGGTAGAGCGCTGGCAGGCCAGGCGCGCCATCGTGGCGCTGCCGGTGTTGGTAGCGGCCCGCGTGGTCGAGAACGCGCCCGACTGGTTGCGCCACACCGCCGCGCGCACTGGGTACGCGCCCTGGCTGGTGGCCAACCTCCACCTCAAGGCTCCGTTGCATGACCGCCCCGGCCCCGCGCCCGCGTGGGACAACGTGCTGTACGGCGCGCCCGGCCTGGGCTATGTGGACGCCATGCACCAGAGCCTGCAGCCGGTGCCCGGCGCCACGGTGCTCACCTACTACCGCGCCTTGGGCGATGTGCCGGGTGGCCCGGTGGCGGGACGGCGCCAGTTGCTGGAGAAGCCGTGGAGCGCGTGGCGCGACGACATCCTGGCCGAGTTGGCCGTGGCGCACCCCGATCTGGCCAGCAAAACGACCCACATCGACCTCACCCGCTACGGCCACGCCATGGCGGTGCCTGTGCCGAGAAATTTAGATGAAATAGGCCTGCAGCCCAGGTGGTACGTGCGCAAGCAGCTATCAAAAACAGAGCGTTCGGTGATCGCCCACGAGCGCCTCACCTTTGCCCACAGCGACTGGGCCGGCTACTCGGTGTTTGAAGAGGCCTTCACGATGGGGCATGGGGCGGCTTGAGCTTCACCCGTTGATCAGCGTCGTCCAGCAGGCGCTGAGCCATGATCTCCAACTCTCGCGGGCCATTGGCACCATAAGTAACGCATTTTTCATAGGAGGGCAGTGAGAAGCAGATGCTTGTGCTTGACGCATCCGTCATTTTCAGGAACTGTGTGCCAATCGTGCCATCGTCTTTGAGAACAACAGAATGGCCGACGCTGTAGTCTGTTGGCAACTCAAAAAAGCGGATGCGGTAGAGATCATTCAGCAAGGCCAGCAAGGCCTTGGGTTCATACCGAAACGCAAGGGTTTGGTTGTTGTGTTCCAGCGTGCCGCTGCCCGTACCGTTCAGTGTGAGGACGTGATTTTTCGTGGAAGCGGCGCGGCCAGGTGCTTGCGTGATACGCACTCGCACCTCATCGAGTCGGTACGTCCCGGGCGGGCCTGCCGTCCCCGCATTGCGTTCTGTCGCCATCGAACAACTCCCCGTCAGGCCCGACATGAAGATGAGCAGACTGGTGATCAGACACCTCATTTGGATCGGCATGGTTTGGATTCCGGTAGAAAGAAAAAAGGGACCCCGTTTCCGGGATCCCTCAGTCATGGTACGCCAACGTGTCAGGCGGCGTTGCGACGGCGACGGGCAATGGAGCCGATAAGCGCCAAGCCAGCCAGCAGCATGGCATAGGTTTCGGGTTCTGGCACGGCGGTGACCGTGTAGCCCAAGTCGCGCATCATGCCGACTTCGATGGCGCTGTAGTCACGTGGCCAAGGGCCGGTGGGGCCTTGGGCGGTCATCATGGTGCCGTAGATGGCGGGGTTTTGGTCGTCCGTGTGCGACACACTGCTGCCACCTTCCCAAGTCGTCGGAGTATAGAGACCGACCGCCTGGCCGCCGTTGGCCGCCATGGCAAAACTGCCGTTGAAGAACATGCCATTGGCCGGACTGGCCCCGCCGACACTGGCGGCATCCCAGACTGACTGATTCAGCGCAAAGGTTGTGGAATTGACCACTTGGTTACCATTCTTGTCGACCAGAAACTTGTCGTACGGGCTCCACTGGTTGGGCGCTAAAGCACTGCCGTTTTGCGCGATGGATGACGAGAAGCCAAGAGCGTGTGTGAACTCATGGAAGATCGTGCTGTAGAAATCATACTGAGTGGTTGGCGTCGCGCCTGCGCCCAGATTCCAGGGCTGACCGAAGTTCACGTTGACGCTACCGTCGGCAGCCGAGCCGTTCTCATCGACTCCGGTGAGCGCCTTGATCCTGACAACTTCTCCGACGGTGAAGCCTGCGACACCCGTCGTGAAACCGGCGCTACCAGCGGATGCCAGATTGTTACTAAGAGGCAGATTGGTGGCTGTGGCAGCCAGCACGATGGTGGCGGTGTTGCTGAAGTGGCTGCCGAACATGGTGGCAAACGCATTGGATGCGTCCGTCATGGCGGATTGACGAGCGACGCCCAGACCGCTGCCTTCCCAAAACCCGCCCACCGCGCCATCGTTGACGCCGTAGTCGAATGTGAAGTTAATGCTGGCCTGGGCAGCCGTGCCGAAGGCCAGGCAGCCGAGCAAAAGCCCGCTATTGACAACGGCACGTGCGATCTGCGTCATCCGGTTTTGTTCTTTGAACTGTGATTGCATGGTGGGGTCCCTGTGTGATTAAGAATTTTTCAGACCAAAAATATGCAATAACCATGCCTCTGAAAGAGACGTATGTAAATCAACGAGTTACATCTTGTTTCGAGGTGTGCCGTCAATTTGTGTAAAGAAATCCGACAGGGAATGCTCTAAATCAGTCTCATGTCATTTCCAGCAGCGGGGCTGGCCGTCACCAAAGACGGCTCGGGTATTCTCCTCACCATCACCTAACAGGGAGCGCATGTGAAGACTATTGGCCTTATCGGCGGCATGAGTTGGGAGTCCACCGTGCCTTACTACCGCCAGATCAACGAAACCGTCAAGGCGCATCTGGGTGGGCTGCACTCGGCCAAGCTCATCCTCTACAGCGTGGACTTTCATGAGGTGGAGCGCCTGCAGCACGCGGGTGACTGGGTTGCCGCGGGCGAGTTGCTGGCGCAGGCCGCGCGGTCCTTGCAGGCGGCGGGTGCCGACTTTCTCGTGCTGTGCACGAACACCATGCACAAGGTGGCCCCGGCCATCGAGGCCGCGGTGGGCATCCCCTTGTTCCACATTGCCGACCCCACCGCCGCTGCCATCCAGCAAGCGGGTTTTACGACCGTGGGTTTGCTGGGGACACGCTTCACCATGGAGCAGGACTTTTACCGCGAGCGTCTGCAGACCCGTCACGGGCTGCAAGTGCTGACCCCGGCGTCCGCAGACCGCGACCAGGTTCACCGCATCATTTACGAGGAGTTGTGTCTGGGGCAGATCGTGGCGGCATCGCGCGCGGTATATCAACGTGTCATGGCCGATCTGGTGACTCAGGGGGCGCAGGCCATCATCCTCGGGTGCACCGAGATATCACTGCTCGTCAGCCCGCAGGACGCCAGCGTGCCCCTGTTCGACACCACGGGCATTCATGCCCGCATGGCGGCAGAGTGGGCCCTGTCAGACGGTGGAATCCGGTCATGAAACACAGGCGTGATGCTGGAAAGCATCTGCATTTCAAGCGATAGACCCGACCCGGCAACTCTTAGAATTCCGCATGACCAATACGACAACAGGGCGCGGCCGCCGCCGGGCCTGGCATTTGCAACCGCAACAGGCCATCATGGCGCTGTCCGTGATCGTGGCGCTTTTGTTGAGCGGGCTGGTGGCCAGTGACCTGCGGCGTGAATATAACCACGAGATTGCCTCTGTTGGCGCGAACACGCAGAACCTGACCCAGGTCCTTGCCGAGCATGCGCGCCAGAGCATGCACCGGGTTGAGCTGGCCCTGCAGCAGGCGGCCACTGAACTGCAGAACACCAGCGCCACCGCCACGGCCGATCCCGCGGCCATGCGGCAGCGTTTGCTGGCCCTGCTTCCCAAGGACGGAATGATGCGCGGGTATTCGGTGATTGACCGCCAGGGAAACTTCGTTTTATCCACCGTGACTGAGGTCGTCAAAGGTCGGCCATCGTTTGCGGACCGCGACTATTTTTTGGCGCAGCAGGTGCCCAACGCGCAAGGACTGGTGTTTGGCGCATCGGTCAAAAGCCGCATCAACGGCGATTGGGTCTTTCCCGTGAGCTTGCGGTTGAGTTCCCCCGGTGGCGGGTTTCAGGGGGTGCTGGTGGGCACGCTCAATCCGGCGTATTTCCAGAGTTTTTATGACTCCATCGATGTCGGCGAGAACGGGTTTGTCACCTTGTTCAACCGCCAGGGCTGGATTTTGGCGCGGGCGCCCCTCAGCGAAAAACTGCTGGCCCATAGCTGGCTCCATGCCCCCATGTTCACGGAGCACCTGCCCACGGCCGATGCCAAAACGGTACGCCAGATCGTGGCGGCGGACGGTGTGGAGCGTGTTTACAGCTACCGGGCGCTCAAGGACTTTCCGGTGGTGGTGACCGTGGGCCAATCCCTGACCGACAGCCTAGCGCCCTGGCGCAAACGGGTCTGGAGCGAGGGGGCGTTTCTTTTTGTCGTGCTGGCGGGGCTTTTTGCCGTCACGCGGTCCATGGTGCGGCAATTGCGCCGACGGGCCCGCACGGAAGCGGCGCTGAAATTACATGAGTTTTCGGTTCAACAAGCCTCGTTGCCCACGTTCTGGATTGGTCAGGATGCCCGCATTTTGCGCGTCAACAAAGCCACCTGCGACCTGCACGGCTACACCGAGGCCGAGTTGCTGGGCATGTCCATCACAGACCTCGACCCCGACTTTCCCAAAGAGCGCTGGCCCAGCCATTGGCAGGAACTGCGCGAGCGCCAGCGCATGTGTTTTGAGACGACACAGGTCAACCGCGACGGTCGGGCGATTCCGGTCGAGGTCGACCTGAACTGGTTTGAATTCGACGGCCTGGAATACAACTTTGCCTATATCCGCGACATCACGGCCCGCAAGCAGGCCGAGGCCGAGATCCAGCGCGGCGCACAGCTGCTGCGCGACGCCATTGATGTGATCGATGAGGCCTTTGTGCTTTATGACCCGGATGACCGGCTGGTGTACTGCAATGAAAAATACCGCGAGTTTTATGTCTTGTCCGCGGATCTCATCCAGCCGGGGGCCTTGTTTGAGGACATCATTCGCCAGGGCGCTGAGCGGGGCCAGTATGCGGCCGCTATCGGGCGTGTTGACGAATGGGTGACTGAGCGCATGGCCTTGCACCGGGCCGGCAATTCAACCCTGATCCAGCGGCTGGACGATGGACGCAGCCTGCGCGTGATCGAACGAAAAACACCGGAGGGTCATACGGTGGGCTTTCTGATCGACATCACCGAACTGCTCAATGCGATCGAGGCCGCCCAGGCAGCGTCGCAGTCCAAGAGCCAGTTCCTGGCCAACATGAGCCACGAAATCCGCACGCCGATGAATGCCATTCTGGGCATGCTCAAGCTGTTGCAGAACACCGACCTGACCGTGCGCCAGCTGGACTACGCCAGCAAGAGCGAGGGAGCGGCCAAATCGTTGCTGGGTCTGCTCAATGACATTCTGGATTTCTCCAAAATGGACGCGGGCAAGATGGCGCTGGAGTCGCAGCCTTTTTCGTTGGACCGGGTCTTGCGTGACCTTTCGGTCATTCTCGCGGCCAGTCTGGGCCAGAAGCCGGTAGAGGTGCTGTTTGATATCGACCCCGCCACACCCGAGGTGCTGGTGGGCGACGCCATGCGGTTGCAGCAGGTGTTGATCAACCTGGGCGGCAACGCCATCAAGTTCACTGAGCAGGGTGAGGTGGTGGTTGAGGTCCGGGTGCTGGCACGGTCGGCGCAAGAGGTCTCCCTGCGCTTCGCCGTGCGCGACAGCGGGATTGGCATTGCGCCGGAAAACCAGCAGCATATTTTTGAGGGTTTCTCGCAGGCCGAGGCGTCCACGACCCGGCGCTTCGGCGGCACCGGGCTGGGCCTGTCCATTTGTCGGCGGTTGATTGACATGATGGGCGGCGAGCTGGCGCTGGAGAGTGCGCCAGGCGCAGGCAGCACCTTTCACTTCACCGTCAGCCTGTCTGTGGCAGACGTGCTGTCAGCGTCGCCTACCGGACTTACGCGATCGTTTGAGGCCCTGAATGTGCTGCTGGTGGATGACAACGCCAGTGCCCGCGAGATCATGCTTAACCAGGTCCGGTCGCTGGGCTGGCAGGCTGACGCCGTGGGCAGTGGGCCCGAGGCACTGGCCTGCATCAACGCCCGCAACGCGGCCGGACAGGCACCGTACCAGGTGGTGTTGATGGACTGGCAGATGCCGGGCATGGACGGCTGGGAAACCATTGACCGCCTGCCCCCCTTGGTGTCAGCGGGCGGCTTGATGCCCACGCTGGTGATGGTGACCGTGCATGGGCGCGACATGCTCGCGCAGCGCACGGTGCAGGAGCAGGCGCGGTTGCACGGATTCCTGGTCAAGCCCATCACCGCGCCGATGTTGTTTGACGCGGTGACCGATGCCCGAGCCGCGCGCAGCAACCTGCGCAGCCGCGCCCGAGCGAGCGGCGCTGCAGACCTGCCCAAGCCGCATCGACTCGAGGGCATCCGCTTGCTGGTGTTTGAAGACAACCTGATCAACCAGCAGGTCGTGCAGGAGTTGCTGAGCGGCGAAGGCGCCCTGGTCACACTCGCGTCCGACGGACAGCAAGGGGTGGCGGCCATCGTCGATGCGACGGTTCCTTTTGATGCGGTGTTGATGGACCTTCAGATGCCGGTGATGGACGGATATGAAGCCACCCGGGCCATTCGCGGGGAGCTCGGCCTGCCGGACCTGCCGGTGATCGCCATGACCGCCAACGCCATGGCGTCCGATCGCGAGGCTTGTCTTCAGGCCGGCATGAACGACCATGTGGGCAAGCCGTTTGAGTTGAACCACCTGGTCAAGGTGCTGCTCTCGCACCTCAGGATCAACGGCAAAACGCGATCCCCTCAAGACACGCCATACCTTGACACGCACATGGTGGATGTGGAAGGTGCGCTGGCCCGTCTGGGCGGCAACCGTGCGCTCTATGCGCGCGTACTGCGGTCCTACCTGGACGAAATTGCCCACATGCCCGATCAGCTGGATGACTTGTTGCTGGGCGCCAACCTGGTCGATGCCGACCGCCTGTTGCACACGCTCAAGGGCCTGTCCGGCACGGTGGGTGCGAGTTACATGGAGGCCGTGGCCAAGACGGCGCAAGGGCTGGTCAAGGATGCGGACGCGAATTTTCTGCACACCACCTTGCGCGCGGACTTCCGCGCTGCAGTTGCCATTACAACCCATACCCTGGAGGAAATATCTCGCAACTCGCCCAGGCCGTCATGACGGGCTAGTCGTTGCCGTGGCCCTTGTTCTTCTTCCACTTGTCCTTGCCGTGGCCGTGGCCGCGACCGTTGTCACCGTGGTCTCCACGGTCCTCGTGGTCACGTCGGTCGCCATGCTCCTGGCGATAGTTGGGCGCGTAGACATCCTGGTACCAGTTGTTCTGGACAAAGTACACCGGCTGGCCACAGGCGTTGTAACGGCGGCAGTGCTTGTCCCAGTGTTTCTCGTGGCCCGGTGGCACGTGCAGGTAGATGGGCTGGCGCACGACGCCCATGGGCACGTGCTGAATGATCACGGGTGAGCTGTAGATCACTTGCGGCTGGGGCATGTTGCCCAAGACGATGCGGCCATAAAAGCCAGGCTGCCCTATGCTCACCGAGACGCCGACGTCAGCGGCCAGCGCAGCGCCTGTCAAGGTCACCAGGGCCGCAGCAAGGAAGAATTTTTTCATGTGTCAATGAGTTGGATAAGAGCGCATGTTTGTCAAGCGCAGGTCTTGCCTGTGATGGCAGAAAGAGGTTGAGCCAACCGGTATCGCCGTCAATGCTCTTAATCATTCTAGGACCTCGGACGCCGGAGTGGGTAACGGTGTGTAAGCGAGTTTTGCATTGGCTGAGCGCGAACGGGATAAAGTGTGTGGATGATCTTTTGTACCCTCCCGCCTGTCTTCCTGTCTGGTCATTAGACCCCGCAGGCTTACAAGTTTGCTGGTGCTGTCAGATGGCCTGTGTGATGGTGGGCCGCTGACCTTCACGGTGCCCCGCTGAAGCCAGATGGGCATGGGCAGATCGACCCTGAAGACATCACTTGCGACGTAGTTATCCCCGTCGTTGTTGGCGGATCGGCGTCTCTGGCTCAAAATCTCAAGGCCAGCATATTCTGGTCATTCAATGACTGCACGATGAATACCGCACTTGATAGTCGCTATGCCAGGCGACCCATGGGAATGGCAACTCTTCGGCACTTGCTGAGGGCCCTCAAGGTGGCGCTTTCGCTGCTGGTCTTGACGGTGTCGGTGCATGCCGCGACGCTGACGCCCAAAGACGAAAAAAGCGTGCGTGAGGTCGTTCAGGGCCAACTCGCCGCTTTTGCCGCGGACGATGCCGTCAAGGCGTTTTCCTATGCAGCGCCCAACATCCGTCAATCCATGGTCTCGGCGAAGCATTTCATGGCGATGGTTCGTGAAAATTATGCCGTGGTGTACCGGCCGGTCTCCGTGTCCTTCTTCAAGCCCGAAAGGATGGACGCGGGTGCCGTGCAGGCCGTGCAACTGACGGATGAGAACGATGTGCAGTGGACGGCTTTTTATACGCTGCAGCGTCAAAAAAACAGGCTTTGGCGGATCACCGGGTGCGTCGTCAAAGGCGCCACGGGGCGCATGGCTTGACACGTCTCAGGCTGCGTAACCCATCACCGCCACAAAGTGGCAACCAGTGCCCGCAGCCACAAAGCCATGCCACACCGTGTGGGAATATTTGATTCTGGAATCCAGCACAAAGAACACCACGCCTGTGGTGTAGGCCAGTCCGCCGCCCACGAGCCACAGGATGCCGGGCAGTGGCACACGTTCACCCAGCGGCACGGCCGCAATGACGATCAGCCACCCCATGGCGAGGTACAGACCGGTTGACAGCCACGGGTGCGACAAGCGGTCAAAGGCCTTCAGCGTGATGCCAATGGCCGCCAGCGACCACACCACCCCAAACAGCGTCCAGCCCCAGGCGCCACCGAGAGCGCCCAAGGCGAAAGGCGTGTAACTGCCCGCAATGAAAAGATAAATGGCGCCGTGGTCGAGCTTCAGGAAAAGACGCTTGGCGCGCCCTGCCGGCAGGGCGTGATAGACGGTTGATGTCAGATACAGCAATACCATCGTGGCCGCAAAAACGATGGCGCCAATAAAACTGGCAGCGCTTGCATTGCGGGCCGACGCGATCAGGAAAGGGACCGCCGCGATGGCGGCCAGCAAGGTAACGCCGTGGCTGACGCTGTTGGCGATTTCTTCGCCCAGACTTTGCGGACGTGTGGTCATGCTGGAGATTGTTGCACGTGCACATGACGGCCGTGTGTCTAACGGGAGGCAAATGCCTGCAAATTGGGTAACAAGCGCAACGCCGGGTGACAAGGTGCCTAGCGCCGAGGGATTGCAGAGACGAAAAAAAACCGCCCTGCTTTGCCAAGCAGTGCGGTTTTTGTGAGCCTGGGCTTCTTACTTTGCAGCCGCTTTGGCGGCTTTGCGGGCAGCGGCCTTGGGGTCCACGGCATCCTTGAATTTGGAGCCAGCGGTGAACTTGGGCACGGTTCCTGCGGGAATCTTGAGCGCAGCGCCGGTGCTGGGGTTTTTGCCAGTGCGGGCAGCGCGTTTGACGGACTTGAACGTCCCAAAACCGACCAAGGTCACAGAGTCGCCTTTTTTGACAGCGGTTTGGATGGTGTCAATGAGGGTGTCCAGAATGCGGCCAGCAGCCACTTTGGTCAATTCGTTCTCGGAAACCAGTTTTTCGATGAGTTCAGCGCGGTTCATATTTGAATGTTTGGATTAGTTGGGGGAGCGCGGATTCTAATGGTTAGGGCACCAAAGTCCGTGAAAAGGCGGCTGTCCACGTGTTTTTGCCGCTCTCAAACCGGTCGCAAATGATGACTTGACGCTTTTTTTCACGCCGGCGGTTTGTTTTGTCCACCTTTTGACCGGCCCATGCGTTGTGTTTGCATACGTTTAACCCAAGGATGGTGTGACCATGCTGAGACAGACAGAACAAAGCGCCTATGCGCGCTTGACCAGCGGCGCTGATTCGCGCGCTTCGATGCTGGCCGAGGTGGATTTCAAGTGGTTGATGGCTGGCGAAGGCTGGTGGATTGATGCGCCCCGCTTTGAAACTGATCCCTCTTATGCCGCCGGATTGATCCGTCTGGCCATGGAATCCTCATCGTTCGCCTTGCGCGAAAGCGCTGCCGCGCTCCAGGCGCAGCTCATCCCCGCATCAGGGACTCGATCTCACTAGCCTTCACCGGCACACCCCGGCTGATCAGTTCGCAGCCGGTCGCGGTGACGATGGCATCGTCTTCAATGCGGATGCCGATGTTGTGAAACTGCTCCGGCACGCCCGCAGCGGGACGCACATAAATGCCGGGCTCAATCGTCAGCACCATGCCCGCGCGCAGCACACGCGCCGGGCGGTTGATGATCACTTCACCGGTCAATGCATCCTTGCGCTCGCTGACCTGTCCCAGTTCTGAGGGCTCCAGGTAAGCGCCGCAGTCGTGCACATCCATGCCCAGCCAGTGGCCGGTGCGGTGCATGTAGAAGGGGAAGTAGGCGCGGTTTTCAATCACGTCCTCCAGACTGCCCACCTTGTTTTTGTCCAGCAGGCCCACGTCCAGCATGCCTTGCGCCAGCACTTTCACGCTGGCTTCGTGCGGGTCGGTGAAGCGGGCGCCCGCTCGGGTGGCGGCCACAGCGGCTTCTTGCGAGGCCAGCACCAGGTCGTACAGCGCGCGCTGCGGGCCGGTGAATTTGCCATTGGCAGGGAAGGTGCGGGTGATGTCGCTGGCGTAGCCATCCAGCTCGCAGCCCGCGTCAATCAGCACCAGCTCGCCGTCGCGCACCAGGCCTTCGTCGGCGCGGTAGTGCAGCACGCAGGCGTTGGCGCCCGCGGCCACGATGGAGCCATAAGCCGGGTACTGCGAGCCGTGGCGGCGGAACTCGTGCAGCAGCTCGGCGTCCAGGTGGTATTCGCGCACCTCCTGGCCGTCGCGCAGCATGCGGGCGGACAGTTGCATCGCGCGGATGTGCGCGCCCGCGCTGATCTGCGCGGCGCGGCGCATGGTGTCCTGCTCGCTGGCGTCCTTGAACAGGCGCATCTCATCGAGCAGGCCGCACAGGTCGCGTTGCTGGTCGGGGCACATGGCGCCATAACGCACGCGGGCGCGCAGGCTGTTGAGCCAGCCGTCCACCCGGGTTTCCAGCCCTTTGTGCGTAGCAAACGGGTACCAGACCACATGGCGGTTGTCGAGCAGCTTGGGCGCCTGGGTGTCCAAGTCCTGGATGGAGAATGCGGCGTCCACCCCGAGTGCGGCCGGTGCGGCCTCAGGCCCCAGCCGGAAGCCGTCCCAGATCTCGCGCTCCAGGTCTTTGGGCGCACAAAACAGCGTGCTCTTGCCGTCGCCGGTGATCACCAGCGTGGCCTGCGGCTCTTTGAAGCCGGTCAGGTAATAGAAGTAACTGTCGTGGCGGAACAAAAAATCCGCATCACGGTTGCGCTGCTGTTCGGGGGCGGTGGGGATGATGGCCACCCCGTCCTGGCCCAGCTGGGCGGCCAGTTGGGCGCGGCGTTGGGCGTAGTGGGGTGTACAGGACGATGGGTTCATGCTTGGGCTCCAGCGGAAATCGGGACGGGTGTGTCGTGGTTGAGGGCGTGCAGGCGTTCGGGGGTGCCCACGTCAGTCCACGCGCCGGTGTACAGCTCGGCGCTCACCAGGCCATTGTCCATGGCGGCGCGCAACAGCGGTGCCAGTGGGGCTTTCACACCCCCTGCGTTGCCGGCGGGAATGGGGCAGTATGGCGGCGCAAACAAGGCCCGGCGGTACAGGCCGATGGTGGAGTAGGTGTAGCGCGGCTGCGGGTCACTTGCGGCGAGATTCAGCGCCAGGCCTTCTGGCGACAGGCCAAAGTCGCCTTTTCGGTTGTGCGGCGGGTTGGGCACCAGCCACAGGTGGGCCAGTTGGTTGCTGGCCAGAAAGCGGTCCACGGCGGCCTGGCTGAACACAAAATCGGGCGCAAACACATCACCGGCCAGCACCCAGAAGGCCTCGGTGGGGTCGGTCTCTGAACCGGGCGGACACAGCAGCGGCAAGGCGCGCACGATGCCGCCTGCGGTCTCCAGCGCCCCGCCAAAGTCACGCCCCTCATGCGAGTAGGTGAGGTGGATTTGCTCTTGATTTAATAGCTGCTCCCCCCCGTTCCACGGGGGCTGTGGCACGAAAACATCATTAAACCGTGCTGCAATCTGCTCCCCCAGCCAGGCCGTGTTCACCACCAGTTGGGTGAAGCCACCCCGCGCCAGGGCCTCCATGGGCCATTGCATCAGCGGTTTGCCGCGCACGGGCAGCAGCGGTTTGGGGGTGGTGTCGGTCAGCGGGCGCATGCGCTCGCCGCGGCCGGCGGCCAGGATCATGGCTTTGAAGGAAAGTCTTGTCATGACCACCACTATACGCACGGAAAGCGCGCGAGATCGGGCCGGTTACAGAGGCCAAACATCGGCCCGTTTCGCGCGCCCGGTAAAATCCCGGGTTTCCCCTTACCCCCAGAACTACCCCGGAGTTGGCACAGATGGCAAATACAGAACACACAGAGCTAGCGGTACCCGTCGAACAGACCGAGCAAGCGGCCCCTGAGGTCGTCGTGACCGCTGCCGTGCAGCCCACCATCGCCAGCGTTGCCAGCCAGGCGGACATGGCCAACGCCATTCGCGCGCTCGCCATGGACGCGGTGCAAGCCGCCAACTCAGGCCACCCCGGCGCGCCCATGGGCATGGCCGACATGGCCGTGGCTTTGTGGGGCTCACACCTCAAGCACAACCCGGCCAACCCGCACTGGATCGACCGCGACCGCTTCGTGCTGTCCAACGGCCACGGCTCCATGCTGATTTACGCCGTGCTGCACCTCACCGGTTACAAGCTGCCCATGGCGGAACTCAAGAAGTTCCGCCAGTTGCACAGCAAAACCGCCGGTCACCCTGAAGTGGGCGTGACGCCCGGCGTGGAAACCACCACCGGCCCGCTGGGCCAGGGCCTCACCAACGCGGTCGGCATGGCGCTGGCAGAAAAGCTGCTGGCCCAGGAGTTCAACCGCGAAGGCCATGAGGTCATCAGCCACAACACCTTCGCCTTCATGGGCGACGGTTGCCTGATGGAAGGCATCAGCCACGAAGCCGCGGCCCTGGCTGGCGCGTGGAAGCTCAACAAACTGGTCGCCCTGTACGACGACAACGGCATCTCCATCGACGGCCAGGTCGCGCCCTGGTTCATCGACAACACCGCCCTGCGTTTTGTCGCCTACGGCTGGAACGTGCTCGGCCCCATCGACGGCCATGACGCCGAGTTGGTCGCCAAGACCATTGCGGACGCCAAAACGTCGGCCGACAAGCCCACGCTCATCATCTGCAAGACCGCCATCGGCAAAGGCAGCCCCAACCGCGCCAACACCGCCAAGGCCCACGGCGAGCCCTTGGGCAATGAAGAAATCGCGCTCACCCGCGAAGCACTGGGCTGGCCTTCCAAGCCCTTCGTTATCCCCAAAGACGTGTACGCCGCGTGGGACGCCAAGGTCGCCGGTGCCGCTGCTGAAGCGGCGTGGAACGACAAGTTCGCCGCCTACAAAGCCGCCTTTCCGGACCTGGCCAAAGAGCTGGTGCGCCGCATGAAGGGCGAGCTGCCCAAGAACTTCCACCAGGTGGCTGTGGACACGGCTGTCGCCGCCCACACCAAGGCGGAAACCGTCGCTTCGCGCAAGGCATCGCAGCTGGCGCTGGAAGCCTTCACCGCCGCCCTGCCTGAAATGCTTGGCGGCTCGGCCGACCTGACCGGCTCCAACCTGACCAACACCAAGAGCACGCCCAACCTGCGCTTTGACTCCTTCAGCGGCAAGGGCAATGGCGGACGCCACATCAACTACGGTGTGCGCGAGTTCGGCATGGCCGCCATCATGAACGGCATTGCGCTGCATGGCGGTTACATCCCCTACGGCGGCACCTTCCTGACCTTCAGCGACTACAGCCGCAACGCCATCCGCATGGCTGCGCTGATGAAGCTTCGGGTCATCCACGTCTTCACCCACGACTCCATCGGTCTGGGCGAAGACGGCCCGACCCACCAGTCGATCGAGCACGCGGCCTCCCTGCGCCTCATCCCCAACCTGGACGTGTGGCGTCCGGGTGACACGGCCGAGACCGCCGTGGCGTGGACCGTGGCCCTGTCGAACAAGACCAAGCCGACCGCGCTGCTCTTGAGCCGCCAGAACATCAACTACGCACCCAAGTCCAACCTGGCTGACATCAGCAAGGGCGCTTACGTGCTGGCTGAGCCGTCTGAAGTCGGCATGAAGAAAAAGACCCAGGCCGTCATCATTGCCACCGGCTCCGAAGTGCAACTGGCGCTCAAGGCGCAAGAAGTGCTGGCCACCCGCAACATTGCCGTGCGCGTGGTCTCCATGCCCAGCAACACGACCTTTGACAAGCAAAGCGACGCCTACAAGATCAGCGTGCTGCCGGCCGGTGTGCCCCGCATTGCGGTTGAGATGGGGGTGTCTGAGGGCTGGTGGAAATACGGTTGCGCCGCCGTGGTCGGCATCGACACCTACGGCGAGTCTGCCCCCGCCCCCGTGTTGTTCAAGCTCTTTGGTTTCACGCCCGAGAATGTGGCCGACACGGTGGAAAAGGTGTTGCGCAAATAAGTGGTTTCCGTTTAGTCAGGGCTATGTAGGCCGCTCAGGTTTTAATTTTTAACTTTTTGGAGAAAATGATGACGATCAAGATTGGTATCAACGGCTTCGGCCGCATCGGCCGCAACGTGTTGCGCGCCGCCGTGCAAAACTTCAGCGACATCGAAATTGTCGGCATCAACGACTTGTTGGAGCCCGAGTACCTGGCCTACATGCTGCAGTACGACTCCGTGCACGGCCGCTTCAAGGGCGACATCGCTGTTGACGGCAACACCCTCATCGTCAACGGCAAAAAAATCCGCCTGACGCAAGAGCGTGACCCCGCCAACCTGAAGTGGAACGAAATCGGCGCCGACATCGTGTTGGAGTCCACCGGCC